>NZ_CM001977.1:2803063-3103063 GCF_000406165.1 Dickeya zeae NCPPB 2538
GCTTTTAACCGATGATGGGACGGATGAGAGCCCCCGACAGGGTTCGACAAAACAGCCTTACCGTTTTGGACCGCTGCAGGCGGCCCGCAGGGCGAGCGCCACGCGCGAGTCAATCCCGACCAGACATTTCCTTCTCCCAGACAGTTAAACGCAATATGTCGTCACCTGGTGAATGAGAGAAATATCGGTACTTATCATAAAACACCGTTTCTCTTGTATCAGAATAAAATTAACGTTTATTTCATATAATAATCCGCTCCATACACCTGTCTTACTCATATCTTCCGAGCAAAACAAAACGGTATCTGGTGAATTAAACAGACAAAACATTGATGTAAAACAAAAAAGTTAAAACGATAATTAGTCACTCAGGTTATACTTAACCGGTGGAAGAAAATACAAAGCGGTTTTTTATTTCCATTAATGTTCACTTAATCTAAATAAAATAAATTTATTTCTGAAAGAACATTGTACCCTTGTATTTTTACCATCGTGTATTTCCTTGGCGGAGTATTCCAACATGACTATCGTAAAAAAACTAGCTATCGTAATCAGTATCTTCGCCCTCGCATTGATTAGCGTAGGTGGCTTTGGGCTTCAATCACTTAGCCAGTCAAAGGACCGTCTGGAATATGTGATGGTGAATACCTTACCCAGCCTCGACAATCTGGTGCGGTCCAATAATGCATTAAATGATGCTCGCAGTGCATTGGCACTCATCTTTCTGACCCGAGAAGAACAACAACGGAATACCTTAAAACGTGCACTCGATGACTCACTCGCCAAAGTGGAAAAGCTGAATGCCATTTACAAAAAGGATCTGATTTCTGATCCCAAAGATTTACAGATGGCGAATGATAATCTGCAATACCTGAATGATTTCCGTGCCGCGAAAGATAAGCTGTTCCAGCAATCACAAACCGACACGCAGGCAGCAGAAAAGGCTTTTTCCTCTCAGGGGTACCTCACTCTGGCACAGGAAAAGTTGGTGAAAGGGTTCCAGGAGCAGTACGACTATAACGTCACGCTGGCTGGTGGACTACAGGAGCAAAATAATACCAGCTTCAAGCAAGCGTTCTTCGGACTGGTTGGCTTGATTGTGGTGGCATTACTGGTTGCCGGCACCTTCTCCACGGTAATTATCAGTTACGTGCGCAACAGCCTGAATGCCTTACGCCAGACGCTGATCACCGTCAGTGAAAACCTGGACCTGACCTTGCATGCCGATGCCAGTAAAAATGATGAAATTGGCCAGACATCAGGCGCGTTCAATAATCTGATCCAACGTTTTGCGATGGTATTGTCCGACGTTCGTTCTGCCAGTGAAAGTGTATCGACGGCATCCGGTGAAATTGCCGCAGCCAATGAAGACCTCTCTGCCCGCACAGAAGAGCAGGCTTCGTCTCTGGCACAAACAGCCGCCAGCATGCATGAGATTTCATCCACGATCGAAAGTAACGTCGACAATACGGCACAGGCCAACAAGTTGGGCCAGCAGGCAAGTGTAGCGGTTCAGCACGGTGATGAAGCCGTACAACGTATGATGCATGCCATGGAAGATATCGCCAGCGGCTCCGCCAAAGTTGCCGATATCACCAACCTGATTGAAGGCATCGCTTTCCAGACCAATATTCTGGCGCTGAATGCCGCGGTGGAAGCAGCCCGGGCGGGTGAACATGGCCGAGGCTTTGCGGTGGTCGCTGGTGAAGTTCGTACACTGTCGCAGCGTTCTTCGTCTGCAGCCAAAGAGATCAAAAACCTGATCGATAGTGCGATTTCCGCGGTGAAACATGGTGCGGTGCAAGCCGATGAAGTCCGCGATGCTATCAGCAACGTGAAGGGCGTGATTCAAAACGTGTCCAACCTGGTCAACGAAGTCTCGCTGGCTTCAGAAGAACAGAGTCGCGGTATCTCCCAAATCAATACCGCCATTAACCAGATGGAGGCCGTCACACAGCAGAATGCCGCCATGGTGGAACAAGCCTCTTCGGCCGCAGACTCACTGAACGAGCAGGCAACCAAGTTGCGTCAGTCGGTCGAAGTTTTCAAACTCGAAACGAGCGCACACTTTACTGACTCACACACCATGAGTGGTGCCGGTCACCTACGTTTGAGCCACCGCTAAGTCGTCAGGTATAGCGATAAAAAAGGGTTGCGCGAGCAACCCTTTTTACTTGGATGTAGGCCTGGTATCAGGAATAGGCCACCAGGGTGCGATGACACAATTCCGAGCGCACACAATCCTCTTTACCAAAGGTCACGATGCTGACCATATCGTCTTCCGTAAATCGCTCCAGCGCATCCCGCAGACCGGATTTCACACCAGCAGGTAAGTCACACTGGGTAATGTCTCCATTAACAATCACTGTCACGTTCTCGCCCAAGCGTGTCAGGAACATCTTCATCTGATTGACGGTAACGTTCTGGGCCTCATCCAGAATCACTACGGCATTTTCGAACGTCCGCCCACGCATGTAGGCAAACGGCGAAATTTCCACTTTAGCGATTTCCGGTCGCAGGCAATACTGCAGGAAAGAGGAGCCAAGTCGACGTTGCAACACGTCATAGACAGGGCGAAAATACGGCGCGAACTTCTCCGCAATGTCGCCCGGCAGGAAGCCAAGATCTTCTTCAGCCTGCAAGACCGGCCGTGTCACGATAATGCGTTCAACCTCTTTATGAAGCAGTGCTTCAGCCGCTTTGGCCGCACTGAGAAACGTTTTGCCACAACCAGCCTCGCCAGTGGCAAAGATTAACTGTTTATTTTCTATTGCAGACAAGTAGTGTTCCTGCGCCGGGTTTCGGGCCTCAATTATTGAGGTGTCACGGCTCTCACGCGCCATACCGATAGCTTCAATGCCGCCCAACTGAACCAGAGAAGTGACCGAATCTTCTTCACGCTGACGATGACTGCGCGATTCACGTCTGATAACACGTTTGGCTTCACGACGCGCTTTGATCACTGCTTTTTGTCTTCCCATAGTGGCACCTTACAGTTTGTTTCACTGACCGAACGACCTGAGATCGACGGTGTTTTGTTCACAAATGAGGTTTGGCTTCCTTATTAAGCCGTAGCGTTGGAAATGACGAAAACCAATACATAACCGACACCGCTCCTCTTGCGAAGATGTGCGTTCGACATTGGCATAAGTGAATGGAGCGGAAATCGCTCTATGGGGATTATCACAACAACCGGGAGACAGTGAAAAAACGGAGCGGGAGAGAGAACCTCCGCCTTGATAAGGCGGCAGAAACGGGCGAATTTGCTGACTATTCCGTCCAGGGAAGGACTCTACCATTCGCGTTCCTCACTGTGACAATAACTATTCGGATGAATAATGATTGACCGCATCAGGCATCCGACATCTGGGGTAAAATTACCGTCCTTAGATGTCATTACGATGACAGTGCTCTATTTTGCCCCTTCATGGCAAGTATTTTTGCATAGCCATAACATAAAACTCTATATTGCGCCCACTCTGCGTCAGGCAAGCTATACCAAATTACTCGAGTTGCAGGGCAACGCGCCAGTAACCTGAATGATGGCGGGTATATATTCGATGAGTCACACAAGGGACGCGTGCTGGGGAGATATCCTCCGCCAGTTGACGGAGGAGTTCGGAGGTTAGTAATGTTTCTGCCAATGCAGATATTGATCGTACTTGCGCAGAGCGCTGCGGTATGTATTTTGCTCGATATCAGGTAAATAATCGCAGACACGCTGCTGAATATTACCGTCTGAGGTGAAACTTTCCTGTGGGTAATTTTTCGCCAACAGTAATTCATCCAGACGTCGTAAGCGAATGACATATTCACGCATCGTGCTGTGTCGCACTTCTGTCTGCTCTATCAAATACTGTGTAAACGCTTTGATATCGAAGTAATTGGCGTGCGTATTGCAGGAGACCTCGCTGCAAAAACGGCATAGCGGGATGAGTTCTTCCTGCACAGACTCCCAGATCGTGTTGTCAATCAGTCTATCCATCATGGCAATCGACTTCTTGTTGATGAGCTGATCACGAAATACCAGCGACACACGATCCAGTTCTTTGGCGCAATGAGCGCAGTGTGTTTGTCTGTGTTTGAAGTCCTTCAAGTAACGGCTAAGAAGCTGCTTCTTCCTGGTTGATTGAGGCATGAGTCCATTCCTGACTGTAGGGTGGTACAACTACATGTCTGTGTGCTCCAAATTAAACGTCACTCATTAATTTTGCACGCAGACGCTTTATCGCCTGGCTATGCAACTGACTAACGCGCGACTCACCCACCTCAAGAACCGCACCGATTTCCTTCAGGTTCAGTTCTTCCTGGTAGTAGAGAGTCAACACCATTTTTTCGCGCTCCGGCAGGTTTTCAATCGCGTCCATCACCCGTTGACGTAGATTTACGTCCATCAACAGGTTTAATGGATTGGCATCCTCATTCCCTTCCAGTAACGCCTCAGCGCTATCCCCATGCTCTTCCCGCCACTCATCGTAAGAAAACAGCTGGCTATTGTTGGTATCCAGCAGAATCTGACGATATTCCTCTAACGAGATGTTCAGGGTTTGGGCCACTTCCTGTTCGGTTGGGGCCCGGCCGAGTGACTGTTCAGCCTGCTGCATTGCCTGAGCCACTTCCCGGGCGTTACGCCTGACACTACGTGGCGCCCAGTCCCGGCTGCGCAACTCATCCAGCATCGCGCCACGAATACGTTGCACGGCATAGGTAGTAAATGCCGTACCTTGCAACGAATCATAACGCTCTACGGCACTGAGCAGCCCAATGCCCCCTGCCTGCAGGAGGTCATCAAGCTCAACGCTTGCCGGAAGACGAACCTGCAACCGCAAGGCTTCATGGCGCACCAACGGAACATAGCGCTTCCATAATGAATTTTTATCCATTGTGCCTTCAGCGGTATACAGTTCGCTCACAGTGATAAATACCTATAAAATTAAGGTGCTCAACATCATTATGCGTTTAGCATACTATGACAATCGGAAGAATAGGTGCAGAAAAAAGGCTTTTTTCAGATATGCTGCCAATTTCCCATTTCTGAAAATTGTAGCGGCTATAGCGCAAGGTGGATACCTACCCCGACAGGAAAGGCGCATTTTTTGTGATATTGATGTGCAGTTACTGACTGATAATGAAAGAAACTATTAACACAATAATTGTCATGATGAAGGAAAAATCAGACTGCTATTACTCTACAATCCGCTTTATGCTAAATAAGGTGGTGTAAACCACCACCTTATTCCCAATCATCGACTGACTTTAGTGATTAATTTTATTACCATACTTTTCAGATAGATAATCTTTATATTCTGCATAGCGATTTTGGGCATCCTTGATAGTCGTCACCACCCAGGAAAATGAGCCTTCCCTGTGATTAACATCACAGACAAAAGAAGCATCAATACGTGATATATGGGTCGACTTTCCAATACCATCCAGGACAGCAGATAACGCGACCTGATCTAAAAACCAGACGGCGTTATTTTTCATCAAGTTATTCCATATAAAAAGCGCAACTTTTTTGACGAAACGTCTGGATTCCTCACCACCATTTAGATAAACAAACCCAGCAATCGCTTTTTCCCAGAACGGTGCACTCTCACTTTTCGTCAAAGCAATGTCAGCGCTTCCTATTTTATGTCCGACAAATTGCCAGTCATTTCTCATCAGACAATCTGCATCGACAACGATCAACGGGCCTTTCATGATAGGTAACAGATAATTGGCCGCAACAAATCGTCTGCAAGCGTAGTGCACATTGATACCCGTTACATCAGCAATGAATTCGGATGTACAAGAAATATTTAACTCAGGAAATTGGGCATGCTTGGTTTTGATATCTTCTGCCGTTGCATCATCAATATTATAAACATGCAGATGCACATTGAATTTTTCACGGTTCGTCTCGTAAAGAGAGTAAATCAGATACGCAGCATGCTGATGGTAATACTTGATATCACAGGCAATCAATACAGTAGGCTTATCATTATCTAACTCTCTTTTCAGTAGCCATTGATAATGATCGTAGTTGATATCTTCTGTTTTTGATATCAGTGAACTAAAATCAATATAGGAGTCGGGGTAACCACCATTTTTGAATATGGTCGACACAACCATCAATAAAGCTAACGGATCTTCACCAATAAGATAGGAGTTCGCCGTCATTTTTTTGACAAGTAAGAATGCATACTCGTAATCCTCTTCCAGAATACAAGTAAGCAGTAAAATCTTAAAGATAACAGGCACATCTTGCAGAGTATCTAAATTGTTCTCGATGAGTCCAATCGCCTGCTCTACCGCGCCAATACGGAAAAGAAGCTGGATCGATGCAACTAAATACTCAATATTCGGAGCCAACTCCAGCACATCGCTAAGATAGCTGATAACACTATTAATGTATTCGGTCGGCATACGTACCTGCTGACCGTCCCACTTTTCATCCAAAGACAGATTAGACAGCGCTATCGCATTAAGCAGTAATTTTAATGCGCGATCCTGGGCCTCGGGTAAATTGCTCTGACTGGCGGCCAGATTTTTGTTTAGGGCATAGAGATCGCTGCTTCTATTGACGATGACATCAAGAACAATTTTTTTCGGCAAATCACCAATGCTGCCAATCATCAATTCACGACTGAACACATCCCGATAGTATTGATGTGTTGATTTTACCTGCGTGTAATCCGCCATAAACAACCTTCAATTGTTGTATTTACTGTTACAGCAACATGACCATACATATAACAGAATGTCTTTTCGGGTGATTAATACCATCACCCGAATAAGGACGTGTCAGTCGGCCACAGGGATAAAGAACATAATGGTTTCAGCCCACCCTTCGGTGTAATGACGCAAATAAATGCGATAATCACTCCGAAGGCTCAGAATATATTCGGGGATCTTCCAAAAGTCGCTAGGATAATGATAAACCGCCACCGCCAGCTTCGGATGATCATCCAGAATATGCTGTTTCATTCCGGTTAATGCGGCGATTTCCGCTCCTTCCAGATCAAGTTTGATAAAGCTGACCGGTTCATTCACGACGCTATCCAGCGTCGCGACTTCAATTTTCACATCTCCGTCTTCCGAAATATGGCTGGCTGAACCGTCACCCGAAGAAAAGCTCAGCGTAGTATTCCGGTCGAACAACCCCAGCAGATGATAGTTAACGTTATGCAAATCACGCATATTTTCTTTCGCTAACACCAGGGTATCACTGCCCGGTTCGAAGAAATGAATACTGCCATACTCTGGGCAACGCTTAGCAAATTCCAGGCTGGTAAAACCATCAAACCCACCACCATCGACAAAGACTTCGCCCTCGGAAAATGCGACAAATGGTTCGAAGTACTGTCTGTCGACACAAAAATCATATTTTTCGATGGCTGACAGATTGGCTTCAAGACGAAAACGCAAAATATCGTCAAATACCTGGCGAGACTCATCATCTACCAGCAACCCACGAATCCACTCAAATTTCGCGGTATTGGTCGCATGTTCTTTGCGCATGTCCGTGATGCATTCAAGCTGTGGAACGGTACCGTTACTCAGATCAGCAAACGCGAAATAGTCCATCACCTCTTTGACGCCAGCCGCTCTCAGTTTCGCTACGCCAGTTTTAGGACGAGAATTGGTCACCGCAGACACCACCATGCTGTCTTTCTCGACTTGATTCAGGCGCAGCACCGGCTTGCCTAACCATGTCGTTAGGGTAGTGTACTCGTCAATAAAACCATCAACCGGTGCGACTCTGGCGACCGCTTCTGCATACGGGTTCACGCCCAATACATAGCGCTTAGTCCCATCGACACGGGTAAACCGCTCAAAAAAGTTAGCTGTTGCGCTATTAACTGCCGCGGGCTTACTGGTTGTATTCATTCGTCTTCTCTCCAATACCTTCTGATATCGCCATGAGTCATCACCCTCATCATGCACCGCTCTGACATGGCTGTTATCCGTCATCGCAGTTTTACCAGTAAAAGTTTAGTGACAGTAATAACACCGGGTGATCTCTAAACCGATACAGTACAAAATCAGCAACACATTGTTTTATATTTCATCAGGGCATCGCTTATTCCGTGATCCGCACTTTTTCTCCTTTATGCGCGCTGGTGGCAGCGGCCTGAAGATAGCGAATCCCCCTCATCGCAACATCGCTACCAAACACATACTCACACGCGCCGTCTTTAAGATAAGAAGCGATGTCCTCGTAATAGTTGGCGAACGCTTCTATAAATCCAGCCGGGTGCCCAGCTTTAAAACGGTGGTATCGCGCTTGTGACGCCACCAGATTATCTGGGTGAGTTCGGTCTATTACGCTGGAAATGCCATTGATATTGCTGAGTTTCAAATGTTCAGGATCCATCTGTAACCATTCCGCCGCCCCTTTGCTGCCGTAAATCCGGATACGTAAACCGTTGCGGCACCCCAACGCCGCTTTGGTGTACCAGTAATTACACACAACCTGGTTGGTATAACCGGAAATGCAATGAACGGTATCCACAACATCAGGGATCTCGCCAAAACGGTGGTGTACGGCATACACGTCCTGGGCCTGCTCACCAATAATGTAATCCACCATCTGATGAGCATGAACGCCCAGATCTAATGACACGGTAGGGATCACACCATCATGCTGCCGCCAGTCTTGTGGGCGAGGTACCGCCCCACTTTTGACATGGCGCAGAAATCCCTCCTGAGGCATCTCAACCATCACCTGTCTAATCTGGCCCAGCTCACCACTGGCAATACGCTGCCTCAGTTCCCTAACCATCGGGTAGCCAGAATAGTTAAAGGTAACCAGCAAGGTTCCGTTCATTTTTTCCAGAGCATGCTGAATGGCTGCGACCTCTTCAACATTAGTGGCTAACGATTTCTCACAAATGACCGGCAATTGATGTTCAATACAGGCAATAACAATATCTTTATGCGTCGGTGTCGGCGTCAGGATAACGACCGCATCCAGTTTACTGGCTTCCGCTTGTAAGAAACTATCCAGGTCACGATATACGCGATCCTCAGGGATTCCCCAGCTGGCGGCAGTCTGCTGATTAATATTCTCATGACGACTAAAGAAACCCGACACCAGTTCGAAATGGCCATCCATTTGCGAAGCGATCTTATGTGTCTCGCCAATCGCCGAATTAATACCACCACCGATGAACCCGATTTTGAGTGCTCCCCCGGAGCTGGTTATACTTTTCATTTCGTTTTTCCCAGAAAAGAGTGGCTCACCGTCAGATGATGTTTCAGACCCTCGGTATTACCTAACAACTGAGTTTGATCAGAAAAGGTCATAAAGACCACCGCAGCGCGATCACCTGGAGCCGGATTCAGCATTTCACCACTTTTCTTCAATAAAACACTTTCCAGTAACTCACCGGGCAACTGGTGATAGCGCAACGCGTTAAAGATAGTCTTTTCAGATACCGATACCGTGTGTCTGGCGACATAGTGGTGGGCAGGCGGTCGCTTATTGGCAAATATCGTGGATGACGATAAAAAAGGCGCCACAAAATATTCTGCATACGGCACATCTGTGGAATAACGAATCAGCTGGCAATAAAGATCGCCCGGGCAACGTCGGGTTAGCTCAATCAGCCAAAAGTTATCACCATTGGCAATAAACTGTGTATGCAGCAAGCCATCGCATAATTTCAGATCAGCAACAATGCTGTTAATACAATCGCTCACAGCATTTTTCAGCGCTTCACTCATCTGATGGGCAATACAACTGCTATCCACCTGATAAGGGTAAACGGTGCAATATTCATTAACGAAGAACTCACAGGCTATCTCTCCATTACGAATAAAGGCAGAGTGACTGTGCAATGAGCCTTGTTTGAACTCTTCTATCACGACTTGACCGCTTGCCGACGCCGATGCCGCCATCTGGTAAGCAGGTAAAATATCCTGCTCACATTGGACTAACGTAATGCCACGCCCGCTATAGGCATCCACAGGCTTCACTAAAATCGGGTACGAAAGTTCTCCGGCACAGGCAATATCACGTACCGCGGTAGGAACAGGTAAGCCTTTGCGCTGAGCATAAGTACGGAATTCGTCCTTTCTCAGCAAAATGTTGGTTGTCTCAACCGAATCGAAACCCGGCATACCTAATGATTCAGCAACCCAGGCCCCGGTTTCGTAAGACACATCCGTCACACCAGGCAGGATAATTTTAATATTTTCCTTTCTGACAATACCGAGAATTGCCTCTTTGTCCGAATAATCTTCAACAATCGACCGGGTTGCACGGATATGACCTGGATCGCCCGGTTTACCGCTACACACACCGATGGCAATCCCCTGCTCCAGGCACGCTTCCAGCAGTGGTAACGCAGAAAAACCGGCATCAAGCATTAAGGCATCTATCGTAGACATATCCATTCTCTGTTACAAAATTTCAGGTATCTCCTGAGGAGATAAGCCCCCTGCTCGCGTTCAGTCGCGATAAGGAGAGCGGTTCATTAACACACGTTTTCATTCAACGTGCGTTCGATAATCTCAATGATGCGATCCTGGTCTTCAGTTTCCAGCCCTGGGTAAATAGGAAGGCACAATACTGAGTTGGCCACATTCGTCGCTACAGGCAAGTTAGCGGCACTCGCGCTGTTAATACCACGGTACATTGGGAAACTGCTGATTAACGGATAGAAATACCGGCGAGACATAATGCCCTGCGCTTTTAACGCACTATATAGCTTTTCTCGAGTATCGAATGAGCAATCATCCATAAAGAGCGGGAAATAGGCATAATTCCAGTCAATTGAGTCAGGTACACTCAGCGTTGTTAAACCATTAATCCGGGCCAACCCGTCACGATAATAGTGATAAATGTGTTTTCTATCTTCCAGCGCCTGATCAATATATTTCAGTTGCAGTAAGCCAAACGCGGCCTGCACTTCGTTCATCTTGCCGTTAATACCGGGCGCAACAACAGTCGTTTCATCCGCAAAACCAAAATTTTTCAGATAATCAATCCGTTTCTTCATTTTCGCATCAGGGCAGATAATCGCACCGCCTTCGATGGTGTTGAATACCTTAGTTGCATGAAAACTCAGAATAGAGAGATCGCCGTAATTCAGAATACTGGTTCCCTCTTTTTTTACGCCAAAAGAGTGCGCTGCGTCATAAATCACTTTCAGACCATATACATCGGCAATTTCCTGAATTTTATCCACATCACAAGGAATACCGTAGCAATGCACAGGAAGAATAGCGGACGTAAGTGGCGTAATCGCCTCTTCGATCTTTTTAGGATCTAGATTACAGGTGACCGGATCGATATCCACAAAGACAGGCTTCAGGTTATTCCACAATAACGAATGCGATGTCGCCACAAACGAATAAGGCGTGGTGATAACCTCACCAGTGATACGCAACGCCTGCAATGCCGTCAGCAGCGCCAGCGTGCCATTGGTAAACAAGCACAGGTGCTTAACACCCAGATACTCGGCCAATACCTGCTCAAGCTGTTGGTGAAAAGGCCCACCATTTGTCAGGTACTTGTTATCCCATATCTTTTCCAGATAAGGCATAAACTCATCAAGCTGAGGCAGTAAAGGGCTCGTTACATAGATATTCTTGCTCATCATTCACCTGTCCTTGCGCTTATGTCGCCATGCATAACGCAGCGTTATCTATTTTTTATCGCTATCACTGCTCCCGCCACACCTTGCCACACAGACGAAAACAGCGGTACCTTCGTCAGTTTTATGACTCACTTTCCCAGTCAATGCTGAATGAGCTGGGCTCTTTTCCTTCGCAATAAATCTGCCATGCATTACGTATCGCATGTTCGAAATACACAGACGGAGACAGGACGGAATTCATTCTGGCGGCAATGCGTCCCCGAATACCGGCACGCACATCACTCAGTTTTTCCAACGACTGGCTCCAGTACAACGCCTTTTGGAGAAACTCGTCTTCACTCGTCGAGATAAAATCATCCAGCCCCAGAATGCGCATCGTGACACTGCCTTGTCGTGAGGCAATAGACTCCCCTTCACGGGTCAGTACAGGAACCCCCATCCAGGCCGCATGACTCACCGTCGTTCCGCCGGTATACGGATAGGTATCCAGCAGCAGATCCACTTCGCGGTGCATTCCCAAATACTCTTTCAGGCCGGTTCGCATGCGGAAAGATAGCTGCTCCTCGTTGACACCACACTCAAGCAGTCGCGTACGGAAATAATCTATTGTTTCCTGGCCCGTCATGTATCCCATGATCAGACGAGAATTCGGTATCGTCGTCAGGACCTTAGCCCATAAAGCCAGTGTTTCATCAGAAATTTTCTGCGGGCGGTTAAAACTGGCAAACGTCAGATAGCCATTCTTTAAGGCCGGAAGCTCGTTTACATCCGGGCTGTCTTTAACTGGCTCAAAGTATTTAACCGAGGGCAAATAAATGATTTTTTCTGTCAGATACGGATCCAGTGCCCCACCTTGACGGTAATGCACATCAAGCAGAATGTAGTCAACCGTCTTCATCCCCGTGGTGCCGGGATAACCAATCCAGGTCATCTGGATCGGTGCAGGCTTCAGTGCTAAAACAGGCAGGCGGTTATACGCTGTATGGCCGGACAGATCGATCAGGATGTCTATCTCATCCTGATTGATGAGCATCGCCAATTCCAGATCGCCCATCTTATCGACGTTATGCCAATTGGCCGCAGTCTGTTTTAAACTTTCAGCCTTTGCATCATTACGTTGAAAACTTGAATAGGCGTAAAGAGAGAATAGATTGCGATCAAGCGAATTCCAGATAGGTTCCAGGAAGTTAGTTACCGGATGATCACCAAAATCGCCGGAAATAAAACCAATACGTAACGGGCGTTGGCTATCTTTGTTCTGTATATAACTAAAGTGCTGATGATAATTCGCAGCAGCGGCTTCAACGCGGTTACCAAATAAGACATGCTCCTGATACAACGCTTGCGGCGTCACGTCGACATCATGGGACAGCCCCAGTAACAAGTTACTGTACAGATGGAACGCCTCTGGCATCAATTCAATCGTTTTACGGTGATACTTGATGGCGTCCTTACGGCCCAGATTATGGCAAATCATCCCCATATGGCTGATAAAGTTGGGGTTTTCAGGGTCTATTTGTAGTGCTTTTTCCATACAAATAAACGCCGAATCAAGGTTATGGGTAATGTTCAACAATACCGCCAACGTATCCCATGCCAGTCCTTTTCGCTTATCGCAACGCAGTACCTTTCTGGTCAGTGCCATGCCATGGTGCCATTCATTCTTTTTCCAGAAGCACACCGATAAATCGACATAGAAATCCCAGTTAAAAGGCATCAATGCGATGGCCCGGGTAATGACGCCCAGTGCGCCATCAAAATCGCCGGTGCGCACATAGGTATTCACGAAGGGGTACCAGACACTCAGGTTATCTGGGTAAGTACTAATAATTTCTTCTGCTTTCGTTCTGACTTCAGCGAAATGCCCCAGCGCAGTGAGGCGATCCATCTCTTCGTATACCTTGCGACTAAGCGGATTCTTATCCTGTAGTTTATTCTTTTTATGTGTCACGGGCTTTTCTGGTTCGATGAAGCCACCCGCATTCGTTTCACTGACGTACACCACCAGTGACTGAATATAGACGGCAACCTGCGTGGCATCCGCTTTTACTATCGCTTCCTGCAGGTAATCTCGCCATGCCCGTGGCGTTCCCCATACCACGCCTTTATTACGTAACGCCCAGAGTTGGCTATAAAAGGCGTTGTCGTTATCCTTAAGCGATGGGGGTAAATGCTGCAGAAAAAGTCGCTCATCACTATCGAGTGAAACCGGCTCATGCCAAAAATTGAATGCCAGGTCAGTTGTAGCAAGCCCTGGCAACCCGGTCAGCGTCTTGTGTCGGCTGTTACGATAAGGACAATTCCCTATCCGAACGTAAACACCGTCGATCCCTTTTGCAAACAAACTTCTGAGCGCATCCAGCACATCCTGCTGGTGATTATCCGTTTCTTTTTCCGGGAAACGCGTATTAAAGACCAATTGTTCCAGACTCAGGCTGGCAGGCCAAGACTCACCTAACGCATCGAGAATACTTAAAACCACTGGGTTGTCAGTACTGATGGTTTCGCCGGTACTGGAGGTGTGGGCGTTTAATATTCTATTGCCATCGGCTCTGACACGTTGGAAATTTCCAGCCCAATTGAAATCTGCAAGTTTTGCCAGATCAGGCCCGGACAGGATATCGCCTGCGCGTTCCTGCGGAACCAGTATGCTAAAACGCTGAGAACGGTTGACAGCGAAATCCAGATACTGCTGGCGCAAATAGACCGTATTTTCAGGGCAAATCGTCTCATGCAAATGCGAAACCTGATCGCCATAATGCTCCGCCAGCTCGGTGTATGCGCGAACATCTCCTACATAGGAGAAGCCAGCCTGCGTAATTTGTGAATAGAAATCAACAAAATAGCAAGGCTGATTCAGCCCTTGTAGATAGAGCAACGCGAAGTCTACATCAGACTGTTTTTCAGCTTGTTCAATGAACGATTTCAGTGCGGCATTTTGAGGGTTATCCGGCGCAGTCCCTAAAGACATGTAGGTCAACATGGCTCGGGCACTGGCATTCGCCGTCTGTTCATCGCTAGCAAGACCGCTATGAAGCTGAATAGCATCCCGTAGAATTTCGCCGGTTTTCCATCCTGGGTAAGTATTGTAGCAATAGCAGACAATGCCTTCAGTTGTCAGATGCTGATGGCAGAATCGCAGCAAAGCATCTCGCGTTTCACCGCCAATGAGACTAAACAAACCGTGGATAATAATGTAATCGAATGTCCCAGGATCGCAGGCCAGTAGAGACTCCAGGTCCAGTGCGAATAATGCAATGTTCTCCAATTCGAGCTGCTGTATCAGTCCGTTGCCTTTTTCAATTTGCTCCGCATCAAGATCGACCCCGACAGCCTGCGCCTGTGGATTTGCCAGCGCAAAAGGCAACAAATTGCCACCATCTTTACACCCAATCTCAAGTACACGCGCCTTTTCCGGCGCAGCGGACTTGATGCCGTAAAGATGTGCTGTGGCTTGCAAATGAAAGGGGGCAGTGTGAGGGATGGGAGGTGACATCGAACTCAGTGGTGCTTTACCAGTATCTTCACCCAGGTCAGTATTATTCGCTAAAGGCTGTGTATCTGGCATGGTCACAAGGCATTTCCTTCAATACTTTATGCGGAGATAAAATTGCTTCCAGTATATAAGAAAACCTTTTTCACCAATCCTCTGAGCATCAAATTATAACTTCCCTATTTCATCGCTTAAGAAGTCGATTTTTATTCTGATAATTTTATTTATCGCGATAACATCACAGAATAAAAAAACCAACCCCGAAGGGTTGGTTTCTGAATTCATCACTGCGTAAACCGAGATTACTGCAACAGTTTCAGAACAGTCTGCGGAACCTGGTTAGCCTGAGCCAGTACTGAAGTACCAGCCTGCTGCAGAATCTGCGCACGGCTCATGTTAGATACTTCGGTCGCGTAGTCAGCATCCTGAATACGGCTACGAGCACCGCTCAGGTTGTTGATGGTGTTGCTCAGGTTGTCAATGGTAGACTGGAAGCGGTTCAGAGTCGCACCAATGTTTGCCTTAGCGGTGTTGACGGTCTGCAGAGCAGTATCAATTGCCGCAACCAGTGCAGTAGCGCCAGCAGCATTAGATACGTCGGTATTGGTAGCGGTGATACCCAGGCCACCAGCAGTTGCGTTGATCAGTGCAGAGCTACCAACAGAGATGGAGTCGTTAGAAGTGGTACCAGCACCAACCTGAATGTTGAAGCCAGTAGCGGTAACAGAACCGTCCAGCAGTTTTTTGCCGTTGAAGTTTGCGCTGGCAGCAACACGGTTGATTTCGTCAACACGACGGTTGATTTCAGTCTGGATTGCAGAACGGTCGTTAGTACCGTTGGTGTCGTTCGCTGCCTGTACGGCCAGTTCACGGATACGCTGCAAGTTGTCGTTGATGGTGTCCAGGTTACCTTCAGCGGTCTGAACCAGAGACACACCGTCGTTGGCGTTTTTGGAAGCCTGGGTCAGACCTTTGATCTGAGCAGTCATGCCGTTAACGATACCAGAGCCTGCTGCGTTGTCTTTGGCGCTGTTGATAGCCAGACCAGAGGACAGACGTTCGATAGCAGTCTGCAGGGAAGATTGAGATTTGTTCAGGTTGGACTGGGCCAACAGCGACATGCTGTTAGTATTAATGACTGCCATAATTGTATTCCTTTCATCTCTATTAATGGGGATGGGCTGTTGCCCCCGGTGTCATCACCGTCACTAACTGTATCGGCCGGGGTAAAACAACCTTTAGTTTTTTTTGAAATTTCCGCTGATCCCTTAAAAACCCAGACTGGACGGCCTTTGCAAAGATGAGATGAAGGGGAAAAGGCGATGATAGAATACGCTAACCACGTACATCTTATATAAATGGCGGCTTATTAGACCATCTAAAAGGCCAACCGGATAAAAGTTCACCATACACAATTACACATCGCCTTTGTTGATGTCTCGTTGCTGATGTCATATCAAAAGACCATGGATGGAAAACACGCGTACTATTTGATTGATAGCCAGTGTCCAGACGCACGACATCCGATGTACCACTTGCCCGGCCATGAGCACCAACGCAGTACTGTTTCTTTGCATTACGTTCATAATACCGTGATAGAGTCACCAGAGTATGTTGGTGTGATGGAAATCAAGGCGATTAACGATTACGCTGAAATTTACATTACGCCCGTAAACTTTTCGGATACAGTGCCGATAAGATTGTCAGTTCACAATTTCAATGCAAGGGTATTCCTATGGCTACGACGGTTAGCAGTAACGCAGACATTATCTCTTCGATAGGTATGAACTTGGGTACCTCGGTCAGTGGTTCCTCACTCGACCTGAGTTCTCTGCTCACCAAGCTGCAAACTGTCGAAGAACAGCGTTTGACCCCTTACCAAAACAAACAAACCTCGCTGAGCGCACAAGCAACTGCTTATAGCGCAGTCGAAGCGTCGATGAAGAGTCTGCAGACTGCAACCACAACACTGCAGAATATAAAGAATATTACATCGACTGCAGTGACAAGCACTAACACGGCATTCAGTGCAAGCACAGACAGTACCGCTGTGGCCGGGACTTATAGCATTTTTGTTAATAACCTGGCTCAGGCACAGTCGCAAATCTCAGGGGCTTTTAGCAGTGCCTCGACTGCTCTGGTGTCCGGCGGCACATCTAGCACCAGCAGTACAATTACAATTTCTCAGCCTGGCCAGTCGACCCCTCTGAGTATTACTTTAACGGATGACAAAACGTCATTGAATGATATCCGTGACGCTATTAACAATGCCGGTGGCAGCGTCAGCGCCAGTATCATTAATAACGGCACCAGCAACTACCTGATGCTGACCGCAAAAAATACCGGTACGCAATCTGCAATGACTATCTCCGTAAGCGGTAACCTGTCCAGCCCGCTGGGTAGTTTCACTGAACAGGTAGCCGCCAAAGATGCGTCGTTTACGCTTAATGGCATGTCGGTCACTAGCCAAAGCAATACGGTGACTACCGCTATCACTGGCGTAACGCTGAATCTTAAAGCAGCATCAACGACCGGTTCATCTGCAGAAAGTCTGAGCATTTCCTCAGATGCTACCGGTACACAACAAGCAATCCAGAACTGGGTCACAGCCTACAACAACGTACTGGATACTATAAGCAAGCAGACTAACTACACTGCACCGACTGCAGCCGAGCAAAGTAGCGGCAGCCAATCTGCCAGTAACGGCGCACTGGTTGGTGACAGTACCGTTCGTACCATTCAACGACAGTTACAGAGTTTGATGACCAACCTACAAACTGGTAGTGGTAGTCTGCATACCATGGCTGACCTGGGAATTACTCAGGATCCAACCAATAACGGCAAACTGCTTGTCGATAACACCAAACTGACAAATACACTCAAAACCAGCGCGGGTAGTGTAACGACATTCCTCACCGGCGACGGCTCCACTACCGGATTCGCAACCCAGGCAGGGAATTATCTGAGCAAGACGCTGGATTCAAGTGATGGATTGATCAAATCAGCTCAGGCTGGCATCAAGACGAGTCAGGCAACCGTAACTAAACAGCTTGCCAGTATTCAGGACAGTATTGATGCGACGATGAGTCGCTATAAGACTCAATTTACCCAGCTCAACACTTTGCTGTCTACACTGTCGTCAACCAGTAGTTACCTGACACAGCAGTTTAATAAAACCAGCAGCAGCTAATTAGCCCAGATGTATCTGACGTGCTCTATTTTGTAGCACGTCAGATAACGATAAGTATTATTTTTTATCATTATTAATCGGTTATTCAACGCATGGTCATGTATAGAAAGAGTGCCAGTCAGGCGTATGCTCAGGTAAGTGTGGAAAGCGCAGTAATGAGCGCCAGCCCACATCATCTGATCGTTATGCTATTTGACGGGACTAAAAGTGCACTTGTCCGGGCAAGAATTCTTCTTGAGCAGAATGACGTCGTCGGCAAAGGGAATGCGCTATCTAAAGCCATTGATATCATCAGTAATGGCTTGAAGCTCGGATTAGATATGGAAAACGGCGGCGAACTGGCAGAAAACCTTGCCGACCTTTACGACTACATGGTGCGTCGATTATTGCATGCCAATATTAATAATGATTTGCAGGCAATTATGGAAGTGGAAGCTCTCCTTGATAACATTGCGGATGCATGGAAACAAATTGGGCCGGGTTATCAATCAACGACGGAAACGCGCTAATGGAAAATCTCTCTCCATTACTAACTGAGTATCAGGGGTTACTCACACTCATCCGGAATATCAAAACCATGGCCCTCAATGGATTATGGGATGATGTTGTTGAACAGGAAATTGTTTATATTCAGTCAATAGAGAGAATCAGCCAGATTACAGTCCCTGCCAATATCCCCAGCACGGTGCAATTACAGTTCCGGCAACTGCTTCAGGATATACTGGATACGGAAGCGCAGGTGAAGGAACTGCTACAAAACAGAATGCAAGAGCTGGCAGTCTTGATCCAGCAGTCTCAAAACCAAAAATCAGTCAATAATACATACGCCGAGTTTTCCAACGATATTCTTCCTGGGAAACCCCAGTCCTGATTAACACCGCCGCCTTATTCACTGACGAGCCCTGACCACTAAGAACGGGCTCATCGCTACGATATTTATGACTATACCCTTCATACTTCAAGTTACAGGTGCGTTGGCTGCGTTCAAATAGACTTATGCCAATTTGTCACTCACCCCAGTCATTTTTTTGTGTAAGCTCCTGGGGATGAAATGAGAGACATCCTGTCTCTCACCGGAGGCCAGCCGTTGGCTGGTCAAATTCGTTCCCAACGAATTTGTCGCTCGATCGCTACGTTACAGGGCTCTAAAGGGCCAACGCGTGACGTTGTTCAACACGCTGGCGTGTTGTACTGCAACTCGAATTATTTTAGGTACATACATTTTTCTTAAAAATCAGGGTGAATAGCCAGTGACTATTCACCCTGATACAAAAGCGCAATATATAACGCTCCTGGATTGCATCGCAAAATCATTGACTTGCGATTATATCGTCATATTCATCACTTCCTGGTAGGCTGACACCAGTTTGTTGCGCACCTGAACGCCCATCTGCAAAGCAATGGAAGCCTTTTGGTTATCAATCATCACATCGTTCAGGGCAACCCCCGGCTTACCTAACGTAAACGCCTCGCCTTGTGCCTGAGCTTGTGTGCGCGTTTCGTTGATTTTCTCAATTGCAGCTTTCAGCTCACTGGCAAAGCCAGACTGCGACGCTGCAGTGGAATCCAGTCCACCGGCAGCTTTGGTTGCGGTAACCTGCATTTGCTGCAATACCGCATCAATACCCTGAATAGACATGCTCTATTCCTCAACTAAAGATTGAGAACATAATAAAAACGAAATAAATTATAAACATACATAACACCAGCAAGAAAAAACCGCTGGTAACGCAGTTTATTTCACATACATCTCTTTACCGGTTTACTACGCTATCATATCCGTAAGGTAGTAAATCGTATAAATGACATTAAAAATGCCAGCTTATCGACCCATCAATTTTCGCGTTACGGAAAATAATGGCATGCCGGTAAATGTCGGTGATGAGTTTTTATGATTGCGCAATCAGGGAGTTCTGTTTTGTTACGTTACAACGTTATCCATATCGTTCAGCAACCAGGCAGAGATAGAGTATGAACGCCTTAACATCCGGAGCCGCTACCGGTGGGAAAAGCTTTGGCGAGATACTCAACCGTTTGCGTGCCAATCCTAAAATCCCTTTGTTGATTGCTGCGGCAGCAACGATTGCTATTGTTGTCGCCTTGTCATTGTGGGCTCGTGGCCCAGATTATCGCGTGCTCTATACCAATATTAACGAGCGCGATGGTGGCAGCATTGTTTCCGAACTGGGAAAAATGAATATCCCTTACCGCTTTGCGGAAAACGGTGCAGCCATTCTGATCCCGGCAGACAAAGTCTATGAAACCCGATTGAAACTGGCCCAGCAAGGTCTGCCGAAAGGTGGTGCAGTCGGTTTTGAACTGCTCGATCAAGAAAAATTCGGTATCAGCCAGTTCAGCGAACAAATTAATTACCAGCGAGCCCTTGAAGGTGAGCTGGCAAGAACCATGGAAACGCTGGGGCCAATCCAGAGTGCTCGCGTTCACCTGGCTATTCCTAAACCCTCATTGTTTGTACGCGAGCAAAAATCTCCCTCTGCAGCGGTTACCGTCACACTGCAACCAGGCCGTGCACTGGATGATAGCCAAATCAACGCGATTACCTACCTCGTTTCCAGCAGCGTAGCCGGACTCCCCGCCGACAAGGTGACCGTCGTTGATCAGACAGGCAAACTGCTGACGCAAAACGATGGTTCGGGACGTGATCTGAATGCCGCGCAGTTGAAATATGCCAACGAGGTAGAAAGTAATTACCAGCGCCGCATTGAAGCCATCCTGACTCCGGTAGTCGGCGCGGGCAATGTACATGCGCAGGTCACTGCTCAAATCGATTTTGCCAATCGTGAACAGACTGATGAACAATATCAGCCGAACCAGACACCCAATCAGGCCGCGGTACGTTCTCAGCAGACCAGTCAAAGCGACCAGCGTGGTGGGCCGAATGTAGGTGGTGTGCCTGGCGCGCTGTCTAATACCCCGACCCCAGCGCCGACAGCGCCTATTTCAACACCGCCGGCAAACAACGCGAATAATGCCAATAACGCTAACAATACCAATAACGCGAACAACGCTAATGCTACGGGGAACAATACCCAAACATCGGCAAGCAATTCGGCAAACCAGACATTCAACAGCCGTCGTGATCAGACAATCAACTATGAAGTTGACCGTACCATTCGCCATACCAAACAAAGCACTGGAAGCGTTCAGCGTTTGTCTGTCGCCGTAGTAGTTAACTACACACAAGGCGAAGATGGTAAGCCAGCAGCGCTCAGTGATGAACAGCTCAAGAAAATCGAAGCGTTAGTACGTGAATCCATGGGCTTCTCCAGTGATCGTGGTGACTCCGTGAACGTAGTCAACACGCCATTCACCGTCACTGACACTTCTGCGGGTGAACTGCCCTTCTGGAAGAAACAAGCATTCTTCGATCTGCTGATTGAAGCAGGCCGCTGGCTGCTGGTACTGATTGTTGGTTGGATTATGTATCGCAAACTGGTGCGTCCGCAGTTGCAAAGACGTACTCAGATACAACAAGCTGCCGAGGCTGCTGCTGCGCTGCGTGGTCAGGATTCGGATGTCTCCGTCACCATCAGTGCAATGGAAGAGGAAATACAGAAGAAATCCGAACAGCGGGCTCATGCCGAGATGCACAGCCAGCGTATTCGTGAGCTGGCCGAGAACGATCCTCGTGTTGTCGCACTGGTAATCCGCCACTGGATGAGTAACGAACTATGAGTCTGACAGGTACAGAAAAAAGCGCCGTCTTATTAATGACCATCGGCGAAGATCGTGCAGCGGAAGTATTTACGCACCTTTCAACGCGTGAAGTTCAGCATCTCAGTGCTGCGATGGCCAACATGAAGCAGGTATCTCAGTCTGAGTTACTGGAAGTGCTACGCGAGTTTGATCTTGAAGCTGAGCAGTATGCCGCATTGGGCGTCAATGCAGGCGAATACCTCCGTTCTGTGCTGGTTAAAGCGCTGGGTGAAGAGCGTGCCTCTAGCCTGCTGGAAGACATTCTTGAAAGCAAAGAAACGTCTACTGGTATGGAAACGCTCAACTTCATGGAACCGCAAAGCGCTGCTGACCTTATTCGCGACGAACATCCGCAGATTATCGCGACCATTCTGGTGCACCTCAAACGTGCACAGGCGGCGGATATTCTGGCGCATTTCGATGAACGTATGCGTAATGACGTTATGTTGCGTATCGCCACCTTTGGTGGCGTGCAGCCGTCGGCACTGGCGGAATTGACCGAAGTGCTTAACGGACTGTTGGATGGTCAAAACCTCAAACGCAGTAAGATGGGTGGTGTTCGTACTGCGGCAGAAATCATCAACCTGATGAAAACGCAGCACGAAGAAGCCGTTATCGATGCAGTACGCGAATTCGACGGCGAACTGGCGCAAAAAATTATCGACGAAATGTTCCTGTTCGAAAACCTGGTGGAAGTGGACGACCGCAGTATCCAGCGTCTGCTGCAGGAAGTGGAGTCCGAGTCTTTGCTGATCGCTCTGAAAGGCGCCGAGCAGCCGCTACGCGAGAAGTTCCTGCGCAACATGTCGCAGCGTGCGGCAGAAATTCTGCGCGACGACCTGGCGACCCGTGGCCCAGTCCGTATGTCTCAGGTGGAAAACGAACAGAAAGCCATTCTGCTTATTGTGCGTCGTCTGGCAGACAGCGGAGAAATGATTATCGGTGGTGGTGATGACGCGTTTGTCTAATTCTTCCAGTGATCTTGACTGGCAACCGTGGAAGCTGGATGACCTTTCCGCCCCTACCGCCCCTGCAGTTAAAGAGGCGGCAACAGCGGCTGCGCCCTCTTCCGCGTCAACCCCGGTGTCATCGGAAGATGATAACGGCTTTTTCGCTATGTCTGATTTTCAGCAACCGCAGGATGACCTGGCAACATTGCGTGAACAGGTACTGCAACAGGCTCGCGAAACCGGGTTTGCTGAAGGCAAACAACAGGGATACGCAGCAGGGTATCAGGATGGACTGCAGGCGGGTACACAGCAGGGATTGCAAAATGCAGTTCAGCAGCAGCAGCCGGTTATTGCCCAGATGCAGCAAATGGTCAATGAATTCCAGCAAACATTGGATTCTCTTGACAGCGTCATCGTTTCACGGCTGATGCAACTGGCTTTAACCGCCGCCAGACAGGTCATTGGTCAATCGCCGGTTTGTGACGGCACCGCACTGATGGGGCAAATACAGCAGCTTATTCAGCAAGAACCTATGTTTAGCGGTAAACCGCAGTTGCGGGTGCACCCTTCAGATCTGGAGATGGTAGAGCAGCACCTCGGGCCAACCCTCAGTCTGCATGGCTGGCGGTTGTTGGCGGATAACCAGTTACATCCCGGTGGATGCAAAGTCAGCGCTGAAGAAGGGGATCTCGACGCGAGCATTGCCACACGCTGGCATGAACTTTGCCGACTGGCTGCGCCGGGAGAACTGTGATGACAGTGCGTCTCTCCCGTTGGCTTTCTTCCATCGATGCATTTGAAAAACGCATCACCAATACACCTTCGATACGCCGTTACGGACGGCTAACGCGGGCAACGGGATTGGTGCTTGAAGCAACTGGCCTGCATATGCCATTAGGTTCGACCTGTTTGATTGAACGGCAAACCGGCAATCAGGTTGACGAAGTTGAAAGTGAAGTCGTCGGATTTAATGGTCAGAAACTGTTCCTGATGCCGCTTGAAGAAGTCGAAGGCATCATCCCCGGCGCTCGTGTCTACGAACGTGTTGGCCTGTCAGGCAGCAGCCAGGGCAAGCAATTGCCATTAGGTCCGGCATTGCTGGGACGAGTGCTGGACGGGAGTGCCAAGCCACTGGATGGTCTGCCGACGCCGGATACCGGCTACAGCGCCCCGCTGATGACAGCGCCATTTAACCCTCTTCAGCGTACGCCGATCGAACATGTATTGGATGTCGGTGTTCGGGCTATTAATGCCTTGCTGACCGTTGGCCGTGGTCAACGCATGGGGCTTTTCGCTGGATCCGGCGTGGGTAAAAGTGTGCTTCTCGGTATGATGGCGCGCTATACTCAAGCTGATGTGATTGTCGTTGGGTTAATCGGGGAGCGTGGGCGTGAAGTCAAAGACTTCATTGAAAACATCCTCGGTACTGAAGGGCTCGCACGTTCAGTGGTGATCGCAGCACCAGCGGACGTCTCTCCCCTGCTGCGTATGCAGGGTGCGGCTTATGCTACACGTATCGCAGAAGATTTCCGCGATCGTGGACATCATGTATTGTTAATTATGGATTCGCTGACGCGTTATGCGATGGCCCAGCGTGAAATTGCACTGGCAATTGGCGAGCCACCAGCAACCAAAGGTTATCCACCTTCAGTTTTCGCGAAACTGCCAGCACTGGTAGAACGTGCAGGTAACGGTATTTCAGGCGGTGGTTCGATCACTGCATTTTATACGGTGTTGACCGAAGGTGACGATCAGCAAGATCCGATTGCTGACTCTGCCCGCGCGATTTTGGACGGCCACATTGTGTTGTCCCGTCAGTTGGCAGAATCCGGGCATTATCCGGCGATTGATATAGAAGCATCGATTAGCCGTGCTATGACAGCATTAATCGATGAGAACCATTATTCTGCGGTGAGGCAGTTCAAACAGTCGTTATCCAGTTACCAGCGCAATCGCGACCTGATTAATGTGGGTGCCTATGCCGCTGGTAGCGACCCTATGCTTGATCGGGCGATACAGCTGTATCCGCAAATGCAACATTTTTTGCAGCAGGGAATGTTTGAGCGCAGTTCATTTGATGAAGCCTGTCAGGCACTCAATAACATTTTCCCGTATAATAGATAGGAGGGCGAATGAGTAGTCAATCAACCTTCGTCATGCTCCGTGATTTAGCCCAAAAGGAAGTCGATGCGGCAACAACGCATCTGGGCCAGGTACAAAAAGCCTATTCGCAGGCTGAACAGCAATTGAATATGTTGCTAGGTTACCATGATGATTATCGCCAGCGGCTCAGCGATTCAATGACCGAAGGCATGGCCAATACCGCCTGGCAGAATTACCAGCAATTTATTTTGACTCTGGAAAAAGCGATTGAGCAGCACCAGCATCAGTTATTAAATTGGTCTTCACGTTTGGATCAGGCGGTGAAAGCCTGGCAGGAAAAACAACAGCGGTTAAATGCATTTAGTACGCTGCAACAACGTGAACAAACCAAAATGCTGGCGCACGAAAATCGCCTGGAACAAAAGCGGATGGATGAGTTCGCCCAACGTGCATCAATGAGGAAAACATAATTATGAACTTGCCAGCAATGCCAACTACTACAACGATTGACGCAAGCACGACTACGCCTCAGGGGAACTCTCTACTTGCGCTGCTGGGCAAGGATCAACTGCCAGAAAATTTTGTGCAATTACTGTCGCAAAAACTCTCGGCAACGCAATCGACCAAGAAAACGGCCATTAGCGATCAGGAAGCGGCTGAATTCAAAGATGCGCTCGCCAAAAGTGGTATTGAGGCAAACAGCGATGAGTTGAATGCCATTCTGAGTGCGTTGACCAAAGGAACGCTGACACTGAGTGATCTGCAGTCGGGTAATTCCCTTGAGTCACTGCTGGCAAAAGCGCAGAAAAAAGACAGTGTAAAAGACGAAAAAACAGCAAATACCGACGCATTAGCCATGCAGGCATTGTTCGCTATGATTCCGGCACAAACCTCTGCCCAGGGGAAATTGACCACTGACGGCACAGGCTCGGCGCAATCGGTATCTGATGCGTTGGATGCACTAAAAAAGGGTAAAGGCGACAACAGTGTTCTGAGCTCGTTAATCAGCTCGACAAAAAACACTGATACATCAGCACAAGGCAATTTTGCACTGAACACATCTGCAACAGCGGCAAATACAGGCTCAACGCTGTCTGGCACCGGTGCATCCGTTACGGCTGCCCAAAATGCCGGGTTACGCGCTACTGAAAATGGCTACGACCAGTCCAAAGAGGATGCTCTGCTGGTCTCCCGTAAAGAGGACAGTGCCAGCAACCCGGTTGCCGCCACCGCAACTGCCGACGCAGGCACACACTCGTCATTACAAGCACTATCTACCTTGTTTGCCAGTAATGCGACGCCAACCCAGCCGGCAGCACAGCATGTCACCAGCCAGATTAATGCGCCCTTGGGCACCCAACAGTGGAATGACGCACTGGGTCAACAAGTTGTTATGTTTACCCGTAACGGGCAGCAGACAGCAGAATTGAAACTACATCCCGAAGAGCTCGGGTCACTGCATATCACGTTGAAAATCGAAGATAATCAGGCCCAGATTCATCTGGTCTCTGGCAATAGTCAGGTGCGCTCCGCATTGGAATCCGCTCTCCCCCATCTGCGCAGTGCTATGGCTGAGAATGGTATCAATCTGGGACAAAGCAGCGTAGGCTCAGACGCCAGTAGCTGGCAGCAGTCTCAGCAGCAGGTGGCAAGTAATGCCAATGGAAATGGCGGTGGTAATACGTCGTCTTACCAACAGCAATTTGGTCAGTCTGATCGTACCGGCGCTGAAGCAGAAACACTGGTAGTACCAGCACAGTTGCAGTCAATGGCAACGGGGCTTAATGGCGTTGATATCTTTGCCTAATGAAAAAGTTAACGCTTTTTTTATTGTTTATTCATTGTATTGATGCGGTGAATAGGCAGGATAATCATGATATCACGCATTTATCTCATGGCTAACATTGCCATGAGATACTGATAAATAACAGGATACATCATTGGCTACGTCTAATAAGAAAGCCCAGTCAGGTGGTAAAAAACGCTCCCTCTGGCTGATAATCTTGATTGTTATCGCCCTAGCAGCTACAGCTGGAGCGGGTGCTGGCTGGTGGTTCTTGAATCATAAAAAAACCGAGACGGCATCCAGCGAGCCGCCGCCGCCGCCGGCACCTGTATTCATGCCTTTGGATACATTCACTGTTAACCTGTTATCTCCGGATAACAACCCGGATCGGGTGTTGTACGTGGGAATAACCCTGCGATTGCCGGATGAAGCAACCCGTGCACGCCTGACGAACTATCTGCCAGAAATTCGCAGTCGTTTGATTATGCTGTTTTCCCGCCAGAGCTCATCTGTTCTGGCAACGGAACAAGGTAAACAAAAACTGGTTGAAGATATCAAGCAGGTATTAAGCCCACCGCTGGTCCCTGGACAACCTAACCAGGTCGTCAGCGATGTCCTGTTCACTGCTTTCATTTTGCGGTAATCACTATGGGTGACAGCATTCTTTCACAAGCAGAGATTGATGCTCTGCTAAACGGTGACAGTGGTGATAGTAGCGCTGATGCCAGCAGCACCGCTTCCCAAAAAGACGGGGATGTGAAGCCCTATGATCCCAATACACAGCGACGCGTTATCCGTGAGCGTCTGCAAGCGTTGGAGATCATCAACGAGCGTTTCGCGCGCCAGTTTCGTATGGGCTTGTTTAACCTGCTTCGTCGTAGCCCTGATATTACCGTTGGTGCCATCAAGATTCAGCCGTATCATGAGTTTGCACGTAACCTGCCGGTTCCAACCAACCTCAACCTGATACACCTGAAGCCCTTGCGCGGTACTGCGCTATTCGTGTTTTCACCCAGTCTGGTTTTTATTGCCGTCGACAACCTGTTCGGTGGCGATGGCCGTTTTCCTACCAAGGTTGAAGGCCGAGAATTTACACACACCGAGCAGCGCGTAGTGCGTCGCATGCTGAAACTGGCTCTCGAATCCTACAGTGACGCCTGGAACGCGATTTATAAGCTCGATGTGGAGTACGTGCGTTCGGAAATGCAGGTAAAATTCACCAATATCACTACGTCGCCAAACGATATTGTGGTAACCACCCCTTTCCACCTGGAAATTGGTACGCTGACCGGTGAATTCAGCATCTGTATTCCTTTCTCCATGATTGAACCTTTACGCGAGCTGCTCGCCAACCCGCCGCTGGAAAACTCGCAGCAGGAAGACCAGCACTGGCGTGAAACACTGGCAAAACAGGTGCAGCACTCAGAGTTAGAGCTGGTTGCTAACTTTGTTGATATTCCGGTTCGACTGTCAAAGGTATTAAAACTCAAGCCCGGAGATATTTTGCCGATTGATAAACCTGAACGCCTGGTAGCACATGTGGATGGCGTGCCTGTATTGACATGCCAATACGGTACGTTAGATGGTCAGTATGCCTTGCGTGTTGAACACTTGATTAACCCCATTTTAAATTCTCTGAATGACGAGGAACCGCTCAATGAGTGACATCAAGAAACCGTCCGAAGAAACGGATTCCGTGGACGATCTGTGGGCTGATGCATTTAATGAGCAGCAGTCGGCAGAAAAAGGCGCGTCGGGTAGTACTGAAAATATCTTCAAAAACTTTGATGTGCAGGATACCCAGGGGTCAATGCAGGATATCGACCTGATTTTGGATATCCCGGTTAAATTGACCGTGGAGTTAGGTCGAACCAAAATGACGATTAAAGAGCTGCTGCGCTTGTCACAGGGCTCAGTCGTGGCACTAGACGGTTTGGCCGGTGAGCCACTGGATATCATGATTAACGGGTATCTGATTGCTCAGGGTGAAGTAGTTGTCGTTTCCGACAAGTATGGTGTGCGTATCACCGATATTATTACGCCATCAGAACGTATGCGCAGGCTAGGCCGTTAATGGCTGGCACCGCACAACAGACTACATCGACCATTCAGCAGCCACCTGTGGCTGCTGAATCCGTTATTTCTGGCGGTGCGCTCTTGTCGCAAGTTGGTACCGCATTGTGCGGCGTGTTATTGCTGATTTTGCTGGTTGCCTGGGCACTACGAAAACTGGGTTTTGCGCCACAGACTAAAAACAGCAATATCATGAAAATGGTGTCGGCCTATCAGGTTGGACAACGTGAGCGTATTGTGATCGTTGAAGTTGATGACACCTGGCTTGTATTGGGGGTTACAGCCCAACAAATAACCCATTTGCACACCCTGCCTGCTCGCCCCATTAACGATGCTGCGTCGGCAGAAAGCATCGCGCCAGCCGATTTTCTTCAGTTTCTTAAGAAAGCGACCAAGCGTCCGGAAAAAACCGAATGAGTACCCCCCAGCGTCCGATTTCACTTGCTACCTGGTTCCGCCTGCTTCGTTATCTTGCGGCTTCTATGTTGTTGCTGATGGCGCCTCATGCATTGGCACAGTTGCCCAGCATTATCAGCCACCCACTGCCTAATGGTGGACAAAGCTGGTCCTTGCCCGTTCAGACCCTGATCTTCATCACTGCGCTGAGCTTTATTCCAGCCGTGTTGCTGATGATGACGTGCTTTACTCGTATCATCATCGTGCTGAGCTTGTTGCGTAACGCGTTAGGTACGCCTACGGCACCGCCTAACCAGGTTCTGCTGGGTCTCAGTCTGTTTCTGACTTTTTTTGTTATGTCTCCCGTACTGAACCGTATTTACGACGAGGCCTACCGCCCGTTCAGTGAAGACAAAATCAGCATGGAAGTTGCTATTGATAAAGGTTCGAAACCGCTGCGTGAGTTTATGCTGCGACAAACCCGGGAAGCGGATTTAGCATTGTTTACCCGTTTGGCTCAGATTCCTTCGCTGCAAGGCCCGGAAGCTGTTCCAATGCGAGTGTTAGTGCCAGCTTATGTTACCAGCGAACTGAAGACCGCCTTTCAGATCGGTTTTACGATTTTTATTCCTTTTCTGCTGATTGACCTGGTTGTCGCCAGCGTATTAATGGCACTGGGTATGATGATGGTCCCTCCTGCGACGATTTCATTGCCGTTCAAACTGATGCTTTTCGTGTTGGTTGACGGATGGCAATTACTGTTGGGGTCGCTGGCCCAGAGTTTCTATACTTAGTTAGTGCGGATGCTGCTGTCCACCACATCAGAGGAATGCCTGTATGACTCCTGAATCCGTTATGGCTTTAGGCTATGAAGCAATGAAAATAGCACTGATGCTGGCAGGCCCCCCTCTTATCGCCGCGCTGGTGAGTGGCTTGATTGTTAGCATGCTTCAGGCGGCTACACAAATCAACGAAATGACCTTGTCGTTCATCCCTAAAGTGCTAACGGTGTTTTTTACCCTTGTGGTGGCCGGGCCGTGGATGCTCAGCGTCATTCTTGACTACATGCGTGCAATGTTCAGCCAGTTCCCTAACATGATCGGGTAGGTATGGTTACCCTCAGCAGCATTGATATGATCGGCTGGTTTAATCAGTTTTTCTGGCCACTGGTCAGGATTCTGGCACTGATTAGCACCGCCCCCATTTTTAGCGAACGGGCTATTACCCGCCGTGTGAAAATCGGCATAGGTGTGCTCATCACTATTGTCATTGCGCCGAATATCCCGCATTCCTCGATCCCTATCTTTTCTGCAACAGGCGTATGGATGCTGTTTCAGCAAGTCGTGATCGGGGTCATGCTGGGGTTCACCATGCAACTGGCATTTGCTGCGATCCGACTGGCGGGAGAGATTATCGGCCTCCAGATGGGGCTGTCATTCGCTACGTTCTTTGACCCCAGCGGTGGCCCCAATATGCCTGTCATCGCCCGGTTCATGAACCTGCTGGCATTGTTACTTTTCCTGTCGATGAATGGGCATCTATGGCTGATTTCACTGCTGGTTGACAGTTTCCATACCATTCCCATAGGGGCAGCACCTGTCAGCGGTAACGTATTTATGTCCCTGGCAGGCGCTGGCGGAAGGATCTTCTCTAACGGGCTGATGCTTGCTCTCCCGCTCATTACATTACTGCTCACCATTAACATGGCGCTTGGGTTATTAAGCCGGCTGGCACCACAATTAACCATCTTCGCTATCGGTTTTCCTATCACCCTCTTTACCGGGATTATTACCGTAGGATTCCTGCTTTTCCTTATTTCCCCTTATGCCGAAAAACTGTTTGGCGAAACCTATGATCTACTGGCTGATTTGCTAAGCCAATTTGCCGGATAATCCCTCGCGCGTTGGTGTCCTCGAGCTTTTTTATGCACGGCGTACAATAAAAAAAAGCATGTCATCTTATGAAGGATGACATGCCAAAAAGAATACGCCCGGTTTAAGCGTATCCAAATACTGGACCGCTATTCCATGTTATTTGTTTAGCTGGAACAGCGAGAGGCCCTGCATATCGCTAAATGCTTTATATGATGCCTGCAAGGATTGCTGTTGCATCATGTATGTGGAGATGGTTGCGACCATATCGATATCAACCAAGTCACTCAATGTTTGTTTATTGGCATTGCTGCGATCAGTACCAATACTGTTCAATGTATCGACTTCCTGCAATTGAACCCCCAGGGTCGCTTGCGCAGAAGAAACATTCGTCAGCGCATTTTTGAGACTCTGGCTAGCCGCGTTGATAGAGGCCGTATTCGCAGCCTTCACTGCATCAGTGGCCCCTTCCAGCGGTGTTTCTAATGCACTAATCGCACTGTCCAAAGCGCCGAAGATATCTGCGGTGCCGCTAGCATTATTAAATACGTCAGACCCGACATGTCCAACCGTCATGACACGATCAGCATCCACCTGCTGAGAAATAGCCTGATTACCACCCACATAGCTCACTGTACCGGCAGCATTGGTAGTAAACGGTTGAGCATCGGTTTTGTAACCACCAAAGACAAAGTTACCATTACCATCGGTGCTGTTTCCCAGGTTGAGCAACTGGGCTTTCAACCCACGCAACGACGTGGCGATAAGCTGGCGATCGTTATCATTCTTTGTACCATCAGCACTTAACAGTGTGGTACTGGCGCTGGTCAATGCAGTCGCAACGTTAGTCAGTACGGACAGCTCGCTATTCATGCCATTTTCGGCAAACGTACGCGCCAAAGAATATTGATCGTTCTGCGCCTGTGCCTGATTGACCATCACCGCTTTAGACGCCGCGATGGGATCATCAGAAGGGTTAACCACTCGGGTATTACTGGCTAACTGTTGGCCCGTTTTGCTGAAATTTGACAGCCCGTCTGTGACGCCCTGCATACTTTGCTGAAAAATAATACTGGTACTCAGTCGCATAACTTATTTCCTTACTGATTTTATCGTCACAAACTTAGTTACCGGATCGCTAACAGGGAATCAAAGATCGTCGAAGCCGTCTGGATTACCTTGGCATTCGCCATGTAATACTGTTGGAAACGAACAAGATCACCATACTCTTCGTCCAGGTTTACACCGGACACAGACTGCTGTTCGGTGGTTAACTGCGACACCACATTCTTCTGGGATGTATCAGTCACCTTAGCTGTACTCGTCTTGTTACCGATGTCCCCAACCAGACTAGCGTATGCTTGACTGATACTCGATTTGCCTTCAACGACCTTAACTGTCTGCAAATTCAGTAATGCTTTAGCATTCGTATTATCACTAACCCCACCACCAGCGGAGGTCAACGAAGAACCGGCCGCTGCTATCTTGGAAGAGTCCGAGATGGCAACAGACATACCGACGACTACGTCACGCACACCTTTCACAGTGAACACGTCTTTTGCCGCTGGTGTACCGGTGATATCCAGTTTCATACCATCAAAAATCAGACTGGCAGGTGTTGACCCACTGGCTGCGGTATAGGTCGCAGAAGAAGACAAGTTAGAACCATCTGACAGACGAGTAATTGACCAGTCGCTGGCAGCTGGGCCAACGAATTTAACGGTGTAATCGCTCGCTTTGATGTAGTTGTTATCATTGCGTGTCAACGACGCAGCGGAGGTTGTCGCTGGCGCGGTCTGCGAAATTGAAGACTGTCCTGGTGATACTTTAAAGCTGAAGGTATCACCCGAAGCGGCAGAACCGGAAATATCGATAGTGAAACCATCAAACGTTAACGCCGAACCCGATAACGTTGAACTGGCAGTAGTACCATCAGACCGGGTAACACTCCATGACGTTCCGTTATACTGCATTGAGTAGGTATCACTGAGATAGGAGGAACTCAATTCGGCAGTAGACGTATTATTGGCACTTTTTAACGTAACTGATGACCCCACGTTAAAGAAATCGCCTCCCTGAGCATTGTTCAGGTCAAAACCCGCTTTGTGCTGCTGGTTGAAAGCATCAGAAAACGCCAGCGCCATCTGACCTAATTGGTTACGAGCGCTATCGAGCGTACTAGTGCGAAAATTCAGCAGACCGCCGAGAGAGCCGCCGGTAATTGTGCTCTCTTTCACTTCGCTCACACCGGCTATGGCATCGTTGTAAGCAATAGTAGTACGGGTAGGATCAGTACTGGATGTCGTAGCAACAAGCGTATTGAAGCTTTTACCTTGTACCAGCGTCAGGCCGTTTTTCAGAGAGACGTTGTACATATTGCCGTCTTGAACCGCGACATCAACGCCGACCAGCTTATTCAACGAATCAACCAGTGAATCACGCTGATCCAGCAAATCATTTGGTGCCGCGCCATTATTCGCGCCTTTCAGGCGTACAATCTGATCGTTGATATCGGCGATTTGCTGGGCATAGGTATTGATCTGCGTCACAGTGACGGAGAGCTCACCATTGATGTTGCTGTCCATATCGCGCAAATACTGGTCAGTAATTTTGAACTGATTGACCAACGCATTCGCTTTACCCAACACAGTCTGACGAACGGACGAATCACTGGAGTTACTCGTCAGGTTCTGCAGGTTTTTAAAGAAATCCTGAATAGAGGTTGACAGGCTGGATGAGCTACTCGATAGCAGGTTGTCAATCTTAGAGATTTGGTCGTAATAAGAAGTCGTAGCACTACTGGTTGCCTGCGCTGCGCGCAACTGCTTGGCGATGAAATCGTTGTAATCACGGTTAATGCTGACAACCGTAACCCCATTACCAATGTAACCAGCAGAGGTTGTTGTACCATTACTCTGTGCCAACAGCGCGTTTTGACGGCTATACCCTGCAACAGCCTGATTACTGATGTTGTTACTGACAGTGCTCAGTGCCGCTTGTGCTGCACTCAAACCACTCATTCCGGTGTTAATCAAATTGGACATGCTGGGTTCCTTTTACTCTTACTCATGCGCAGACAGGGCACAACCTATTGCCGGGCACAAAAAGATATCGCCGTTATAAATTAACTTGTATAGCTATCGGCAGGCGGGCTGAAAACTTGAGAAAAATTAGAAAATCCCGCTCAGATCATGTGTATAGGCCTGAACTGCCTTTTCGCCTGAGTTTTTCATCTGCTGGATCATGCTCACCAGCTTCTTCGCATAAGCCGGATCCGTCGCATACCCAGCCTGCTGTAATGCTACGGCAGCCTGTTCCGCTGTTGCCGCCGCAGACACGCCGGCATAACGGGGATTCTGGGTTAACAATTTGGCATAGTCATTCAACGCTTCCAGATAAGAACCATACACACGGAAGGCCGCAGTGACTTTTTTGGCAACACCTTGTTCGTATTCTGTCGTGGTGATTTCCGTGACCGGTCCATCCCAGTTGCTGCCAGCTTTAATACCGAAAATGTTGTGGCTACGACGCCCGTCGGTAGTAGGGATTTCATGCTGTCCCCAACCTGATTCAAGGGCGGCTTGCGCCATAATGAGGTGATGCGGAATACCACTTTGCTGACTAACCAGCATCGCAGGTGTAGATAAACGGGAAATAAAATCAGCGCTACTCATGGGTAATGGCGATGATTTTTCCGGCAACTTAGGCATCGCTTTACGCACCATCTGCTCCATCACAAATGAAGGCATATTGCGAGCCAACTGACCATCAGGCTTAAAGGGCGTCGATGGTGCAGGTTGCTCAATCCCGACAATACCCTGTCCCATCATCTGTTTTTCAATGAGCGCCGCAAGTCCGACCCCTTTACCAGATGACATCTGCTGCGCCAGTTGCTGATCATACATTGAGGTGATCATGCGCGTCTGATCGCTACTGAACATACCATCTTTCGGTAGCGTATCACGCATGCTCTTCATCATCATTTGCACGAAGACGCCTTCCAACTGCTTGGCCACAGCACGGATCCCTTCCCGGCTTTGGGGATGGCTTGATACATCCCGCTTTAGCGCGTTAAGCGACTGTGTTTCATAGGCCGGGTTGTTAAACGTCTTCATGTCACTCATTAGATGATTTCCAGCTTCGCTCTCAGGCAACCTGCACTTTCCATCGCCTGAAGAATTGACATCAAATCCATTGGCGTGGCACCAAGTGAATTCAAGGCCCTAACCACACTGTTGAGGTTAGCGCTCGAGTTCACGCGCTGTAATGCCCCGCCTTCCTGACGCATAGAAATTTCCGTTTGCGGCGTAACGACCGTCTGCCCACCGGCCAACGGTGTATTGGGCTGACTCACCACATTCTGTTGATTGATTGTCACAGACAGGTTGCCCTGTGCAACGGCACAGTTTTCCAACTGAACATTGCGGTTCATCACTACTGAGCCGGTACGGGAGTTAATGATGACTTTGGCATCCAGCGTACCGACATTGACCTCAATATTCTGCATATCCGCCAGGAAGCGAACCTGAGCACTGTTGCCAGCTGGTACGATAACCCGCACAGTACGGGAGTCCAGTGGTGCCGCAGAACCGCCTCGACCGAAGCGATTAATCGCATCGCTGATACTCTGCGCCATGGTGAAATCGTCTTGATTTAACTGCAGCATAATCGTATTGCCGGTCCCAAAAGTGTTCGGCAGCTCACGTTCAATAATCGCACCACCACTAATACGACCACCTGATAACTGGTTGACCTGAACACTGCTGCCACCAGCCGCCGCACCTGCGCCGCCGATCAAAAGGTTACCTTGAGCGATAGCATAGACCTGATTATCTACACCTTTCAGCGGCGTCATCAGCAATGTACCGCCTCGCAGGCTCTTGGCATTACCCATAGAGGAAACCACCACATCGACAGCCTGCCCTGCACGAGCAAACGGTGGTAATTTAGCTGTTACCATGACTGCCGCTACGTTTTTCAACTGCATATTGGTGCCGGCAGGAACGGTTATCCCTAATTGGGACAGCATGTTATTCAAACTTTGAGTGGTGAACGGAGTCTGAGTGGTCTGGTCACCCGTACCATCCAGCCCGACAACCAGACCATAACCAATGAGCGCGTTATCACGCACCCCCTGAATCGTCACCAAATCGCGGATACGCTCAGCTGATGCTGGCGGAGCCACCATCACCAACAAAGCAAGAAAAAGAGTAAAAACTGAAGTGATCCGCATTATGTGCCTCATCAATTTAGAACGGCGAAACATTAAGGAAGAAGCGCTGCAGCCAGCCCATGGTCTGCGTTTCGTTAATGTAGCCATTACCCACATATTCCATACGCGCGTCCGCCACTTGCGTCGACGGCACGGTGTTGCTGCCGCTGATAGTCCTTGGGTTTACCACCCCAGAGAAGCGAATAAACTCGGTTCCCTGATTAACGGCGATTTGTTTCTCACCAACGACGTGCAAATTGCCATTTGTCAGCACCTGATCGACCGTCACGGTGATTGTGCCAGTGAAGGTATTATTCGCGTTAGCGCCGCCCTTCCCGGTAAACGCATCTTTACCGGTAGCATCAAGTGCCGCCCGGTTGTTGCCCAAAGGCCCTTCAAGTAAACGTGGTGTCGTGGTCATACCAAAGGAACTGGATGCATCCCGGCTGGCATTCGCCGACGAGTTCTTGCTGGCACTGACGTTTTCCTGCAACACGATAGTCAGCGTATCCCCGACGTTTCTCGGTCGACGATCCTCAAACATCGGCTGATACCCGTAATTCATCGCCTGACCGGTCTGGAAAATAGACCCATTAGGGATAGCCTGTAACGGCGATGCCGGTTGCGCTGTCGTTGGTCCAGTGACAACCTTATCATGAGGTACATAGGCGCAACCGGACAGTGTTAACATCATCACGTATGCCAGCAACCGGGGCCGACACGGCTGCAATGCGGCAACCGACTTCGTATTCATCATCACTACGGATATCGCCTTACTTTCAGTAACCTATCCACACATTGAATCAAGGTGGCTACTTCACCCATTTGCACGCTACGCACAAATCAGTAAAAAGCCACCCTATCTTATACACAAACGCTACCCAGGAAAGATTATAACTGGGTCAGTTTTTGCAGCATCTGGTCCGTGGACGAGATAGCCTTACTGTTGATTTCATACGCGCGCTGAGTCTGAATCATGGAAACCAATTCTTCAGCCACATTCACGTTCGATGTTTCAACATATTTTTGCATAATCAGGCCTGCGCCATTCAATCCAGGCGTACTCTGGGTCGGTGCACCAGAACTGGCTGTTTCTGCGTACAGGTTTTCACCCATATTCTGCAATCCGGCCTCGTTGATAAACATGGCCAGGTTGAGCTGTCCGACCTGAACAGGTGCAGTTTGTCCCTGTTGAGTCACGGTCACCACACCGTCACGACCAACTGTAATGTTGGTTGCATTCGCCGGAATAGTGATCGCTGGTTGAACCTGAAAACCGCTGGATGTCACCAACTGTCCATTTGAATCCAGTTGGAAAGAGCCATCACGGGTATACTGGGTTGTGCCATCCGGCATCAATACCTGAAAGAAACCTGCGCCGTTGATTGCCAAGTCCTTAGCATTACCGGTTTCAGTCAACCCCCCTTGCGTATGGATACGCTCGGTCGAAACCGGACGCACCCCCGTCCCCAACTGCAGACCTGACGGCAGAGTGGTCTGTTCAGAAGACTGCGCCCCCGGCTGGCGTACAGTTTGATACATCAGGTCTTCAAATACGGCACGCTGACGTTTAAAACCGTTGGTGCTGACGTTTGCCAGGTTGTTGGATATAACATCCATATTGGTTTGCTGGGCGTTCAGACCGGTTTTGGCAATCCATAAAGAACGGATCATCGAGTCACTCCTGTGCGCAAGGGCACTTAATTCATCGCAAGTATCTGATTAGCACGCTGCGTATTATCGTCAACGCTGCTAATCACTTTCATCTGCATCTCAAAACGGCGCGAGTTGGAGATCATTTCCACCATCGATTCAACCGTATTGACGTTACTACCTTCCAGTACCCCAGGCATGACTCTGACCGTGGCGTCATTCTGCAGTACCGCACCACGCTGCTGCTGTACAGCAGGTGAAACACGGAAGAAACCGTCATCGCCGCGAACCACTTCATTCGCTGTCGCTTTGACCAATTTCAAACGCCCGATTTGAGTTACCGTATTGGCGGCATCACTGGGGTTCAGGGCATTGATGGTGCCATCGGGACCGATAGTCAGTTGGGTTTGTGGTGGAACCTCGATCGGCCCGCCATCACCCATGACCAGGTTGCCCTGAACGGTCAGTTGCCCGTTGGAATTAATCTCCATATTACCATTACGGGTATAAGCCTCACTGCCGTCCGCTGCTCGTACTGCCAGCCAGCCGTCCTGAGAAAGTGCAACATCCATAGAACGCCCGGTGTAATCCATAGAACCCGGGGTGGTATCCACCCCTGGTGTCGAGGACACTACCAGTGTGCGGGTTTCATTCGTAACCCCCTGGATTGGCACGGCACGCATCGCAGCCAGTTGCGCACGGAAACCCGGCGTAGAGGCGTTAGCCATGTTATGCGACGTAACAGCTTGTTGCTCCAGCGTCTGACTTGCCGCGCCCATCGCTGTATAGATAGCGTGATCCATGCAATATCCTCGTTATGATAATTAACGCAGGTTAACCAACGTGTTGAGTATCTGATCCTGCGTCTTGATCGTCTGAGCATTTGACTGATAGTTACGCTGAGCAACGATCATATTAACCAGCTCTTTACTCATATCAACGTTAGAACTCTCTGTTGCCTTGCCTACCAGCTTCCCGAGGTTACCGGAACCCGCCAGACCGACTACCGCCTGACCAGAATTGCTGGTTGCCGCCCAAACGTTATCCCCCTGAGGAGACAGCCCTTCCGGGTTAGCAAAGTTAGCCAATGCAATCTGACCGAGTACCTGAGTTTTCGAGTTGGAGTAAGAACCGACAACTGTACCATCGTCGCTGATGCTGTAACCGGTCAGTTCGCCCGGCGCATAACCATCCTGTGTTGGCGTTTTGGTACTGTTGGAACCGCTGTTTTGCTGAACTGTACCGGTAAAGGCAAGCGTAAAGGTGCTGGCAGCAGAACCGTTCAGTGACGCCATGCTGATGGTTGCAGGCGTGGTGGTGGTCAGTGCACCGCTCGTGTTGAAAGACAATGTCGTCGGCCCCTGGAAACCGGCACCACTAATGCTGGTGTCCTGTGCGTACACGTCCCAACTGTTAGCAGCGGTTTTCACGAAATACAGCCCGAAGTTGTGTGCGTTACCCAAGCTATCGTAGGTAGTAATAGAACCTTTGTAGTTTGAGGTGTTGGTCGGGTCGGTTGCGTTCCAGGTATTGGTGCTGTCAGAAGAGTTCAGGTTGGCAATAATCGAAGCCGTCGACGTCGCTTTAGCCGACATAGTCGTTTCGGGAATACTTAGCGCAACCGGACTTGCACCCTGTTGAATGGTCGGTGGTGTACCGGTGGCGGGATACCCCGTCAATTGCAGGCCCTGAGAGTTGACGATATTACGGCTGCTGTCCAACGTGAACTGGCCGTTACGGCTATAAACCACGCTACCGTTAGTATCGAGCAGTCGATAAAAACCGTTACCGTTGATGGCTACATCAAGCGCACGCGATGTGTTGTTGATGGAACCGTTGCCGAAATCCTGCAGTACGGACGCGACTTTGGTACCCAAGCCTACGTTGGAGCCTGCGTACATATCGGCAAAAGAGATGTTGCTGGCTTTAAAGCCAACAGTAGCGGAGTTGGCAATGTTGTTACCAATGACGTCCAGATTACTAGAGGCAGCGTTTAAGCCACTGACCGCCTGAGAAAAGCTCATGATGCTCTCCTGAATATTGATGAACTGTTATTCACTAAAAAGTGACGCGCGTTATATCCGTAACTGCTACAAAATCTGGCGTACATTATCCAGCGTGGACTGGCCACTCAGACCCAAATCCAGCAATGCACCGCTGCTATTGGTCACAACACCATTCACATAGGCATAATTCAGAGCCTGAACAACCTGTTGAGTACCGTTTGAGGTCGCAGACACTGAAATAGTATAAGAACCATCCGGTGCCGTTGTACCATCAGTAGCCTTGCCATCCCAGGAATATGCATGAACCCCGGCGCTCAATGCTCCCAGATCAATGGTACGAATCACTTTTCCTGAGCTGTCAGTGACGTTGACGCTAACGCTATCCGCTGCACTTTCCAGTTCAACGCCAAACGGTGTGGTGGTTTCTTTGCCAACCAATACGGTGCTACCGGGCACCAAAACACCATGACCGATTAATGACGCAGCCTGGATAGATTGATTGCTATTGATTTGCGTAGAGATGGAGCCGAGGGTAGTGTTCAGTTTTTCGATACCGCTCACCGTGTTTAACTGAGCCAGCTGTGAAACCAGTTGGTTGTTATCCATCGGATTTGTGGGATCCTGATTCTTCAGCTGAGCAACCAGAAGAGTCAGAAAGCTGTTCTGTAAGTCAGCAGCACTGCTTCCGCTAATAGACGATGTCGACGTCGTCGATGTCGTATTTTGAGCACTACTGACAGAAGAGGTAGTAGCCATGATTTCTCCAGATTACTGACCAATGGTGAGAGTCTTTAGCATCATCGATTTTGTGGTATTCAATACTTCCACGTTCGCCTGATAGCTTCGGGATGCTGAAATGGTGTTCACCATCTCATTGACCGGATCCACATTCGGCATGCGGACATAACCTTTGGCATCGGCCAGCGGATTACCCGGCTGATAGACCAATTTTTCCGGCGAAGGATCTTCAACCACTTTGGCGACTTTCACACCGCCGGTCGCCTGCCCCGGAGCCGCATCGACCTCAAAAACTACCTGCTTGGCACGATAAGGCTGACCATCAGGCCCTGTAACGCTGTCAGCGTTAGCCAGGTTACTGGCGCTGACATTAAGGCGTTGAGACTGGGCAGAAAGCGCCGAGCCGGAAATATCGAAAATATTAAGTAACGACATGAGACATCAACCTTATATCTGTCACCAATACTGTTATGATGACCCGGACTGCAATACCGACATCATCCCTTTAATCTGCCCGCTGATGAGGGTCAGGCTACTTTGATACTTGAGACTGTTATCCGCGAAATTGGTACGCTCGCGATCCATATCAACAGTGTTGCCATCAAGCGCAGGTTGAGTCGGCACGCGGTAGAGCAGATCGAGCGCGGGTGGTTCTACAGCCTGCGCAGGAATGTGACGTGTAGACGTCAGGCTCAGCGAGACGGATTGAGGGCTGGTACGCCCTTGCTCCATGACCTTGTTCAGTTCGCTGGCGAAATCAATGTCACGCGCCTGATAACCAGGGGTATCGGCGTTAGCAATGTTAGCCGCCAGAATCTCCTGACGTTGGGCACGGAGATTCAACGCTTCTTGCTGAAACCGTAGCGCCGCATCCAATTTATCGAGCATGCTCCCTCCGCAATTTAAACTTTAGTCTGCGTAGGATAATTCTCATCCTGCAAAAATCATCGCAAGAATAGGCATAAAATGAAGCGCTATTTATTGCCTTAACTGTAAGCAAGTGCCGTTACACTGGTAGCGTGAAATTAACCGGGTTTGAGAGAGCATAAAACAGATGCGGGATATCAGAAAATACATACAGTTATCGATCTTGGGTTTGCTGTTTACCCCGATACTGGTGAATGCTGCCGATCTTGCATCACAGTTATCCCGTTTTTTTTCTGATAACTTCAAAGGCTCATCCAATACCGTAAACGTCGTCGTGAAAACGCCCGAAGCGCAATGGCTCGTCTGTGACAACCCACAGATTTCGTTGCCAGGAAACGCAAGGATGTGGGGTAACCTTTCCGTGTCAGTGCGTTGCAATCAGGACCGACGTTTTGTTCAGGTTGAAGTACAAGTTACTGGGAATTACGTGGCGGCAGCGGCTCCGATTAGCCGGGGTACCGAGCTGGCATCTGGAGATATCCGGATGGTCCGCGGCAGGATAGACCAACTGCCTCCTCATGCTTTGTTTACACAAGAAGACGTCCAGGGTGCCATTGCGTTGCGAGATATCGCCCCCGGCCAAGCCATCACCCAAGTGATGATCAGAAAGCCATGGGTGATCCGTGCCGGGCAAAACGTCCAGATTCTTGCGCAAGGCGATGGCTTTAGTGTCCGCAGCGAAGGGAAGGCAATGAACAATGCAGCATCAGGGCAGCAAGCGCGAGCTCGTACAGCGTCAGGACAGGTTGTTTCTGGTATCGCGAACGGGGATGGGATTATTCTGATCTCACAATAATTTGCTAAAGTAATGCTCAATACTGCCGATATGATGAACATAGTCGCTGATGATAATGCTGGTCAAGTTAGCAACCTGAGTGGGCAATTAAACCTATCTCACTGATTATCATCATTTATACCTTTTATGACATGAGCACACTACCATGAGCATTGATCGGACCCAGTCAGTCAAACCGGTAAGCCAGGTTCAGCCACGGGATACTGGCGACGTAGCAAAATTAAAGCGTAAAGAAGAAACCGGGCAGCAAAGTTCTGTGACGGGTACTCAGGTGAAGTTGAGTGACGCTCAGTCCAAACTTATGCAGCCATCTGCCCAGGATATCGATGTACAGCGTGTCGAAACGCTGAAACAGGCTATTCGTGACGGCTCATTAAAAATGAACGTCGGTAAAATTGCTGATGCATTAATCAAAAATGCTCAGGACTTGATTTCAGGCGAGTAACTCAATGGAAAAACTTGTAAAGCTGCTAGAGCAACTACTGCTCAACATGCGTGAACTTGAAGCCGTGTTGTCTGATGAGCAGTCGTTGCTCTGCGCCGGTCATGTTGATGGCCCTGCTCTACAAGTGATCACCGATAGAAAGAGTTCGTTGTTAACAACTATCCAGCACCTGGATAAGATCCGTCTTCAGGGCGAGTCTGCATTACGAGTAAAAGCCCCCTACAGTTCTCACCCGACTGTCGCTCAAGTCTGGCAGCAGGTTACCGAGTTAAGTGAAGCACTACGTGATAAAAACCAGCACAACGGGTTGTTGCTTGGCTACCACCTCGATCATAATGAAAAAGCACTGGCGGTACTAAAACCACGCCATGCACAGTCTCTGTATGGGCCTGACGGTCAGTCACGGAGCAATTCAATCTCTGGGCGTCGGATTAGTATCTAATCTCGTTCCGCTTTATTTACTCATTCACTATACCGGTGACTGCTGCCTGTAAGCCATCACCGTTCATTACGAATGGGTTACTTGTAGTTTACTGATATCTCGTTAGACGCCACATCGACGGACGTTGCCATACGCCCAGAGCCAGGTACATAAAATAGCATTCTAAACTCACTATTCGCCGGTATACCTTGTAATCCGTAGGTTTGCCCACTGGCACCATCCAGATTAACGCATCGATTAGCCGCACAGAGCTTAACAGCCAAATCTATCGGTGCGGGAGATTTCAATTGATATCGCCAGTAGATTACTGTGACGGATTGGGCAGTGCTAACACCCAATCCGGGGGGCGGGAGAAAAGCAGGGGAAGATGCTAACATCCCTTTGTATTGAAATGACGGCCCTGTCAGGCTGGCATTCCAGCCGCCCTGCTGAGCATAGGCTGAGGGCGATGATATTGCTGCCGCCATCCCCCAAAGCGCGGCCATCATGATTTTCTTCATCAGGAAAGCTCGCCACCAATCATTGATGTCATCCTGATTTGACGACTATCGCTGATCTCAAGGTTCGACAGTACGGCAATTTGTGGCAGACTGCGGCGCAGGAATCGCGACAACAACCCACGCAGTGCGTGGTTGACCAACAATACCGGCGGTGCCCCCAGTACCTCCTGTCGTTGCAATGCCTGTCGAGCCTGATCCAGTAACCGGTCACTCAATCCTGGTTCCAGACCGCCGCCCCCCTGAAGCGCTTGCAAGAGCAAACGTTCCAGTGCGCCATCAAGACCGATGACCTGAAGTTCCGTATCACCCGGGAACCACTGCTGAGTGATAGCCCGTCCGAGTGCAATGCGTACAGCAGTCGTCAGTTCATTAGGATCCGTTTGTACTGCCGCATGCTCAGCCAACGTTTCGATGACCGTGCGCATATCGCGGATCGATACCTGCTCGCTTAACAAATTCTGCAGTACTTTGTGTAACGTGGTTAACGTCACTACGCCCGGGATAAAATCTTCGGTTAGCTTTGGCATTTCCTGAGATACGCGATCCATCAGTTGTTGCGCTTCCTGACGGCCAAACAACTCACTGGCGTGCAAGCTAAGCAAATGATTCAGGTGTGTCGCTACCACTGTACTGGCTTCAACTACAGTAAACCCTTGAGTTTGTGCCTGTTCTTTCAATGCACTTTCTATCCAGACAGCAGGCAAACCAAAAGCCGGATCTTTAGTCAGATCCCCCGGTAGCGTACCCACCGCATTGCCAGGGTTAATCGCCATCCAACGCCCCGGATGTGCTTCACCACTACCGATCTCGACCCCTTTCATCAGGATGCGATAGCTGGCTGGCTGCAAATCCAGGTTATCCCGAATATGCACTACTGGTGGAAGGAACCCCATTTCCTGAGCAAACTTCTTGCGGATACTACGGATACGCCCAAGTAACTCACCGTTTTGCTGGAAATCCACCATAGGGATCAGGCGGTATCCCACCTCCATTCCAAGCGGGTCTTCCAGTTGTACGTCAGACCAACTGGCCTCTATCACCTGTGGTGCTGTCGGGGTCGCAGTCGCTGCCTCTGTCGCGGCAAATGCGGCTTTACTCTCGTCACCTTTCTTCATCCACCAGGCCAACCCCAACAGCGTTGCGGTAAACAGCAGGAAGACAAAGTTAGGCATGCCAGGAACCAGACCAATCAGCCCCAATACCCCCGCACTTAAGATCATGACACGTGGGTTATTGAACAGTTGGCTCACCATCTGTTGACCGACATCCTGATCGGTACTGACCCGAGTCACAATCACACCGGCAGCGGTTGAAATCACCAGTGCCGGAATTTGTGCAACCAGACCATCACCGATGGTCAGAAGCGTGTAGTTTTGAACAGCCTGCCCCAGCACCATATCGTGCTGAACGACCCCTACCAGTAAGCCACCGATGATGTTGATGGCCATAATCATCAGCCCGGCGATAGCATCACCACGCACGAACTTACTCGCACCGTCCATGGAGCCATAGAAATCCGCTTCCTGGGTGACCTCAGAGCGACGTTTTTTGGCTTCATCCTCACCAATCAACCCGGCGTTCAAATCGGCATCAATCGCCATTTGTTTACCGGGCATCCCGTCCAGGGTAAAGCGTGCGCCAACTTCCGCGATACGCCCAGCACCCTTGGTGATGACCATGAAGTTGATCAGAACCAGGATAATAAACACCACAATACCGATGGCAAAATTACCCCCTACCAGGAAGTGACCAAAGGCTTCAACCACTCTCCCTGCCGCACCAGCGCCAGTATGCCCTTCCATTAGAATGATACGTGTCGACGCAACGTTAAGTGACAAACGCAACAGTGTGGAAAACAACAAGATAGTCGGGAAGGCCGCAAAATCGAGTGTACGCTGGGTAAACATCGCAACCAGCAACACCATAATGGACAGTGCAATGTTGAACGTAAATAGCAGGTCCAAAACAAACGGTGGCAGCGGCAGAACCATCATCGACAGGATAAGCAATATCAGAACAGGTCCTGCCAGAATCTGCCATTGCGAACCTTTCATATTGCCAGGTAGGCGAAGTAAAGAGGCCAGGTTAGCCATCGGTTGTTTTCTCTTTAGCAAAATCCAGTGCATCCGGCACAGGTAAGTTTTTAGGTTTACGCGGAATCAATCCGCCTTCACGTTTCCAGCGTTTGAGCTGATAGACCCACGAAAGCACTTCGGCAACAGCGGCATATAATCCGGTCGGGATCTGCTGCCCAATTTCAGTGTGACGGTAAAGAGCTCGAGCCAACGGGGGCGCTTCCAGTATCGGGATACGATTCTCTGTACCGAGTTCACGTATACGCTGCGCTATGCGATCAGCACCTTTGGCCAGTACCCGAGGTGCACTCATTTTCTTTTCATCATACTTCAGTGCAACAGCATAATGAGTCGGGTTGGTGACGATAACATCTGCTTTTGGTACATCTGACATCATTCGGCGCTGTGCCATCGCCCGCTGCTGTTGGCGGATGCGGTTTTTAATATGCGGATCCCCTTCGTGCTCTTTGTATTCGTCACGAATTTCCTGCTTGCTCATGCGTAACCGCTTAATATGGCTCCATATCTGCCACCCCACGTCAAAGCCCACCATAGGGAACAGCCCGAGGATCACCCAAAAACAGCACAGGAAAGCGATATTCAGCGCATCTTTTATCGCCATCCCCATAGGTTCCGACACAAGGTGCAACATACTATTCCAGTTGTGCCGGAGAAACCAAAAAGTAATAAGGCCGACAATAACGGCTTTAAGGATTGCTTTAAATAACTCAGCCAACACCTGGGTCGAAAACATCCGCTTCAACCCAGATAACGGGTTCATCTTGCCAAAATCGAAACTTATCGCCTTAGTACTGAAAATCAGGCCACCCAGCAATACGGGAGCGGCCAAGGCGACCAAGACTAATCCAAACAAGATAGGAACAAGCGCCAGCACCGCCTGCTCGAGCAACGAACCAACATGGGAGATGATCAACCGTTCGTCATTGATGAAGCCGTGGTCAAAAATCAACCCCTTAGCCATCATATCGGACAATCTGCCAGCCATACTGGAACCATATCCCCATAAAATAGCGAGACCGGCAATCAGCATGAACACTGACGTCAGCTCCTTCGATCGGGGGATCTGACCTTCTTCTCGGGCTTTTTCTGTTCGTTGGGGGGTGGGAGCTTCTGTTTTCTCCAGATCGCTATCATCTGCCACTAGAGCCGCTCCTGTTAACGCTCGCTGACATAAAGTTATACAACGCTAGCATGACAAAATCCGGCAAATTCTTATGGGTAGAACAAAGGAGAAAATAAGTGGCTATTTATTTTATTGCATAAGAAAGGAGGCAGGAATTTACGATCGGGACAAGCCCGACCGTAAAAATCCACATACTTTACGCCACGATGCCCACTCATACGAAGGATGCAATGGGTGTCGGGGTGAAATCAAAAACCCAAGCTATCCAACAGGTCATCGACCTGATCCTGATTGGAAACAATGCCTGCAGCGGTTTTATCAACCTGAGGCCCGTTAAGCAGGCCTTCGTTCGCACGACGTGCATCAGACGGTTTCTCTGGAATGTTTTCCAGCAATACCATCAGCAGTTGTTTTTCGATTTCCTGAACAACATCCATCATGCGTTTAATAACTTGCCCGGTTAAGTCCTGGAAATCCTGTGCCATCATGATTTCCAGTAACTGGGCATTGGTAAACGCAGTATGATCCGGAACGGACTCAAGGTAGCTACGCGTATCAGTAACCAACTCGCGTGCCTCAGAGAGTTCAATCGGATTCTCAAACCACTGATCCCAACGGGTTTTCAGGGCTTTAGATTCTTCTTCCAGTTGGTTCTGACGAGGCTGGGCTGCTTCAACACAACTCAATGCACGCTCTGCAGCCTGCGCAGTCATTTGAACAACATAATCAAGACGATCACGAGCATCAGGAATCGCTTCGGCCGCTTCGGTGATCGCCTGATCTAAACCAAGCTCTTTCAGGCTGTCACGCAGCATGCGTGTCAATTGCCCGATACGAGAAATAATCTCTGTAGCAGACGCATGATCGTTAATGGGCATCGGATGTGGATTCATGGCATCTCCTTACATACCAAGCTTTTCGAAAATCTTACTCAGCTTTTCTTCAAGCGTAGCGGCAGTAAACGGTTTAACAACATAACCGCTGGCACCAGCCTGTGCTGCAGCAATAATATTCTCTTTCTTTGCTTCAGCGGTTACCATCAACACTGGGAGCTTGGAAAGCGCGCCGTCGGCACGGATAGCCTGTAACAGTTCCAATCCGTCCATATTAGGCATGTTCCAGTCAGAAATGACAAAATCGAAACCGCCTGAACGAAGTTTGTTCAGAGCATCAGCGCCATCCTCCGCTTCTTCCACATTGTTGAAGCCCAGTTCTTTTAGTAGATTTCGAACAATACGGCGCATTGTCGAAAAATCATCCACTACTAAAAATCTGAGTTCTTTATCAGCCATACCTACTCCTAATATTATTGCTCACCCCGGAGCTGCTATATACGTAATGCCTGTCCGGCAGAAACTTGTGCCAGCATCCGCTGACTCACCTGGTGCAAATCCACCACCTCATCGACACCACCGAGTGCAATAGCCTCTCGAGGCATACCGAATACTACACAACTGGCTTCATTCTGCGCGATCGTATAGGCTCCCGCATTATGAAGCTCCAGCATTCCTGCGGCACCATCATTCCCCATGCCGGTTAGGATTACTCCTACTGCATTTCGTCCGGCGTACTGTGCAACAGAGTGGAACAGTACGTCAACAGAAGGACGATGACGATTGACCGGCGGACCATCATGCAATTTTACCTGATAGTTCGCGCCACTACGCGCCAGCTCAAGATGACGAGCGCCAGGTGCGATATAAGCATGTCCTGGCAGGACACGTTCACCATCTTCAGCTTCTTTTACTGTAATCTGACACAGCTTGTTCAGTCGCTCAGCAAAAGACTTGGTAAATCCTGGCGGCATATGCTGAGTAATCAGTAACGCCGGGCTGGTTGGCGGCAGTGGTTGTAAAACATGTCTGATTGCCTCAGTCCCACCGGTTGACGCACCAATTGCGATCAGCTTTTCACTACTGAGCAGCGGCATACTGGGGAGCAATACCGAAGGTGCAACCCCCGTACTACGCTGCGGCAGGCGTGCTTTGGCAGCCATGCGGATTTTTTCCGCAATCAGCTCACTGTATGCCAACATCCCCTCGCGAATACCCAATTGAGGCTTGGTAACAAAATCAATAGCCCCAAGTTCAAGCGCCCGCAAAGTAATTTCAGAACCTTTCCCCGTCAACGAAGACACCATCACCACCGGCATTGGGCGAAGGCGCATTAACTTCTCAAGAAAATCAAGGCCATCCATACGTGGCATTTCCACATCAAGCGTCAACACCTGCGGGTTGAATTTCTTGATCAGATCGCGTGCCACCAATGGGTCAGGTGCAGTAGCAACCACTTCCATATCGGGATGACTATTAATGATTTCGGTCATGATCTGTCGCATCAGGGCAGAATCATCAACACATAATACTTTTATTTTGCTCATTATCTTTCCTTAGCCAGCCCATAAACAGTCTGCCCGCGCAGGTAGAATTCCCGACTGATCTGACTGAAGTTCTCTGAGTGTCCGGCAAACAATAATCCGCCTGGTTTAAGTAGCGGAACAAAACGACGTAAAATGCGTTCCTGAGTCTCTTTATCAAAATAAATCATTACATTACGACAAAAGATCGCATCAAACGGCGCAGGTACAGACCACTCTGGCGCCAACAAATTCACTTGCTGAAAATGAATCATGTTCGCCAGATCCGGACGAACCCTGACCAGACCACTGTGCGGCCCGGTTCCACGCAAAAAGAAGCGCTGCATCTGCTGTGGAGAAAGCGATCGAAGATCTTCCTGTCGATAAATACCTGCAGACGCTTTCTCTAAAACTTGTGTATCAATATCACTGGCTGTTATCTGGCAGTTACTGGCGCGATCGCCATAAACTTCCGCCAGCGTCATAGCCAGAGAATACGGTTCCTCCCCTGTGGAGGCTGCAGTACACCAGATGCTGTACCCACCCGGTCGTTTGCGGGCATGCTCAGCAAGGATAGGAAAATGATGTGCCTCGCGAAAAAATGCCGTCAAATTAGTTGTTAACGCATTGATGAACGCCTGCCACTCAGCACTATTGGGATCTGATTCCAATAGCGCGAGGTACTGACCAAAATCATTGATTCCCAACAAACGCAATCGTCTGACCAAACGGTTATAGACCATTTCACGCTTATGGTCGGCCAGTACAATACCAGCACGTTGATAGATGAGCTGACTGATTCTCCGGAAGTGAACATCAGACAGCGGCAACCGTTCAACCATCTGGCTCAAAATAGATGTAGAACCTGAACGATTTGGCGATGGTGTATTATTCATATCTGACCGCCCGAAAATGGATAGATGATTTTATTGTTTTTCAATCAGACTTCCCATTATGACTATTACAGGTCTAATGCCTTATCTCAAGCTGCGCCACGCGATGAACGCTATCTATCAACATACCACTGGGAAACCTGCTTTTATCCGTCTTTTTCCGACGAATTAATAGCGGTAATCATACAATGGTTTAAATTGATGCGTTTGACATTGTTCATCATGAAGATTGTTCACACTAAAACAATTCAACCTTCATCGTCGCCACACTCCCTGAGTAGCACCATCGTTACCAACCAACGCTGCTGACTGAGAGCCGCCCTTTGAGGCTCGCTAAAATACGCCTATACAATTGGCATTAGTTATATAAATCGGCTGTATTAAACCTTTCTTTAACTAAAGAGGCGTCATAACGGCAACAAAAATTAAAACTGCAACATTTGTCTCAAAACCGTCAGTTCCTCTGTGTAGCCTAGGGACTATTACTGCACAAAATCCCTTAAAAAAATCTTAAGTAAACAGCATAAATATAGATCTTATCAGCTATTTTTTCTGTTCTGCGACACCACTTTCATCAGAAATAGAACTGAAAGCCGAAAAATTAGCCAATCGGAAATTTATACTCAACATCATTGCTCAGGATAAATTTCCATTACTATCTAACTATCAATCGGGTAGGCCATATCCCGACCCACCCGATTCAGTCATTAAAAACGATTAAAAGGTTTCCCAGTTATCCGTGGTTTTACTGGCTCTGACCTTTTTCTCTACGTCCGTCGTTACTGAGGTTGCCAGCAACGCGGGTCTGGCAACTCCACGTGTCGAAGCAGCAACCGCAGCAGGCCGGCTTGTCATGGCGTTATTTTCCGATAAACGGAACACCGCTACAGCCTGATTCAGCACTCGAACCTGCTCTTCGAGCGAGTGGGCCGCAGAAGCCGACTCTTCAACCAACGCGGAGTTTTGCTGGGTAACCCGATCCATTTCGGTCACCGCCTGACCGACTTGGTCGATACCGCGACTTTGCTCCTCAGAAGCCGATGCGATTTCTCCCATGATGTCAGTCACGCGAGTAACAGCACCCACTATTTCTCCCATCGTTTCACCGGCGCTTTCAACCAGTACGGAACCTTCTTCAACCCGATTTACCGAGTCGTCAATCAGAGACTTAATCTCTTTCGCCGCCTGCGCACTACGCTGAGCCAGGCTACGGACTTCTCCCGCAACAACAGCGAAACCTCGTCCCTGTTCCCCTGCCCTGGCAGCCTCAACCGCGGCATTTAGCGCCAGAATATTAGTCTGGAACGCGATACCATCGATCACACTGGTGATATCAGCAATCTTCTGCGAGCTTCCCGCAATGTTATGCATGGTTTTCACCACATTATCGACCACTTTCCCGCCTTTTTGCGCAGTCTCAGACGCACTCAAAGCCAGTTGGCTTGCCTGCCGGGCGTTTTCAGCATTCTGCTTCACGGTAGAGGTGAGCTGTTCCATGCTAGCGGCGGTCTCTTCAAGTGCAGCAGCCTGCTGTTCCGTTCTTGAGGACAAGTCAGTGTTACCAGCACTGATTTCCGATGCACCGGTGTAAATAGCTTCTGCACTCTGTCGAACCGCACTCACCGTTGTAAAAAACTCGGTTTGCATATGTCGCAGACTGTCAGCCAGAATGCCCATCTCATTGGTGCCATGAAAATCAATCCGGGTCGTCAGATCACCTTTCGCCATATGACGAATATGTTCAATAAGATTATGCAATGGCTGAACCAACGAACGGTTGATACCCAACCAGACGATCAACGCCATTACTACAACAAATATAGTGACAGAAACCAACAACCACAACGCCGTCGAATAAGACGCATTATTCTCTTCTACGGCACTGGCATAAACTTTATCGTAAGAGTCTTTGTAAGAATAATAAGCCTTCTCAAACCTGTCCTGAAAACCCTGGGTAGGTTGATCAAAAAATTCCTTCAGCTTTCCAGTAGAGATAAAGACAATCAACTCACTTAATGCATTGTTCAGTGCGGTGTAATTATCTTTTACCGTCTGAGCAACAGCCGGATCTTGCTGATTTGTATACGGAATTTTTTCATAATTGGCAAAATGGGTATTGGCGATCACCAGTTGCTTTTTCGCCAGCTCAATCAGATCTTTCGCAGATACCCCGCCGGAAACCCCACCAGAGATATCCATCGCGTAACGTGTTCCTGCACGGTTCAGCGTGTTACGCGTTTGCAATAAGTAAGACCAGGTCGATTCCAGCTCTGATTTTTGTTGGTTAATAATTCTTGTCGTCGTGAAGATATCTCTGTCCGACTTCAACGCATTAAAAAAATAGTCCGCCGGAAATGATTTGGAGAACAATAAATAGTCCAAGAATAATAACAAGCCCAGTAACAACTTTTATACGATTCAGCATATTAAAACCTTAATTGCAACGATCCCTGATGCTTTGGTATCTCTATAACCTTTTAACTTCCAGAGATTGGGGGTGATAAATGATATGGGCCACCGAAGTGGCCCAGTATGGCTTTTTTATCAAACCTTCATGACGCTATCAACTAGCGCCATTTCTTCGCTACTGAGTAGCCTTTCAATATCTACCAGAATCAACATGCGTTCCCCCAGCGAACCCAGTCCGGTGAGGTATTCTGTTGACAGTGTTACAGCAAACTCCGGTGCCGGGCGAATTTGTTCAGCCGTCAGGGACAGAACATCAGAAACGCCATCAACCACGATGCCCACAACACGCTGTCCCAGGTTCAATACGATAACAACGGTATTGTCATCATACTCGACTTCCTGCTGCATGAATTTGATGCGCAGATCGACAATTGGCACGATAACGCCACGCAGGTTGGTTACACCTTTAATAAACTCTGGGGTATTGGCAATACGGGTAACTTGATCGTAACCGCGAATTTCTTGAACCTTCAAAATATCCACGCCGTATTCTTCATCACCCAGCGTGAAAATCAAAAATTCCTGACCTACTGTCTCGCCTGCTAATTTTGTGACATTTGCAAGTCCAGTCATGTTTCTCACCTTTAATCTATAGCTGTAATTTGCTGTTAAGCTGCGGTTTCAACCACACGCTTTTCCCGATAAAGCGCCTGCAACGCAGAAACATCCACAATCAGCGCTACGCTACCATCACCCAAAATAGTTGCGGCTGAAACGCCTGGCACCTTGCGGTAGTTGCTTTCCAAGTTTTTCACAACAACCTGATGCTGACCAATCAACTGGTCAACCAGCAAGGCATAACGACGGCCAGCACTCTGCAGAATAACGACGATACCCTGAGTGGCATCCGTTTTTGCTCCAGCGACATCGAATACCTGATACAGCTCAATCAGTGGCAGATATTCGCCACGAACCTGCAACACTCGCTCTCCCCCTGCCAGAGGATACAAATCCTCAGACTGAGGCTGCAGAGATTCCATCACGGCGTTAAGTGGCAGAATAAAGACTTCATCGTTAACCTTGACTGACATCCCATCAAGTATGGCCAGTGTCAGCGGCAGCAGAATGCGAATTGTCGTTCCTTTACCTTTCACGAAATGGATTTCAACATGGCCACCCATTTCCTGAATATTCCGTTTCACCACATCCATACCCACGCCACGGCCTGACACATCAGTCACTTTCTCTGCAGTAGAAAAACCTGGAGCAAAGATCAGCATACCGACATCTTCGTCAGTCATGCTTTCACTGACAGCCATCCCCTGGGACAACGCTTTGGCCAGAATACGTTCACGATTCAGACCAGCACCATCGTCAATCACTTCGATGCAAATATTGCCGCCCTGATGTTCCGCGGACAGCGTCAGGTTCCCTACCGCAGGCTTACCTGATTCAATACGCTTATCGGGTGACTCAATACCGTGATCAAGACTGTTACGCACAAGGTGCGTTAATGGGTCAATGATGCGTTCAATCAGGCTCTTATCCAGTTCAGTTGAACTCCCTTGCAAAGTCAGCTCAACTTCTTTACCCAATTTAGCCGCCAGGTCGCGCACCAGACGCGGGAAACGGCTGAACACATATTCCATCGGCATCATACGGATGGACATCACTGACTCTTGCAGATCGCGGGCGTTTCTTTCCAGTTGCCCCATGCTATTGAGCAGGTCGCCATGCGCAACAGGATCAAGAGCACTGGAACGCTGAGCCAGCATAGACTGAGTAATAACTAATTCGCCAACCAGGTTAATGAGCTGGTCAACTTTTTCCACCGCTACACGGATACTGGTATCACCTGTTTTCTGTCTGCCTTTAGCGGCATCATTATTGCCACCAGCAGGCTTAGCCGCAGGTGCAGGTGCAGGTGCAGCCGCAACCGGTGCAGCAGGCTGCGCTGGTGCAACCGCAGGAGCGTCCTCGACAGGTTCGGCGGCAGCGACAGGTGCAGCTTGGGCTACGGGTGCCTCACCGGTAGCTGACTTGAAGCTAATCTGATCGGGCTCCAGCACAAAACACAGAACAGCACTGATATCATCTTCGCTGGCTGATGTATCTAGCGTCAGTTCAACACTGTTACTAGTCTGGACGGAGTCCTTGACTGTTCCGAGATTACCCAGCTCTTCGAGTAACTGAGGAATATCCGATTCTTTCAGGTTGGTAAGGGCTATACGCAATCCCGAGTGGCCACCAGCAGACGCCGCGGCTGAGGGTGCGGAAACCGATTGTTCAGCCTCTGCTGCTTTGACAGGGGCGGCCGCTCCGGCAGTGCCATTATCTTTGGACTCCAGAGCAAGCTGGCGCAGAGCCTGGCAGATATACTCAAAGCTTTCGGCGTTGGGCTCTTGCGCGGTTTTGTAAGCATCCAACTGATCCTGCATGATATCTTTGGTTTCCAAAAACAGGTTGATAATGTCAGTGCTCAGTCGCATTTCACCGCGTCTGGCACCATCCAACAGGTTTTCTAGTATATGAGTAGTTTCCTGTAATACAGTGAAACCAAACGTTCCCGCGCCCCCTTTAATCGAGTGAGCAGCACGAAATATGGCATTCATCTGTTCCGTATCGGGCGCTAACGGATCAAGTTGCAATAGATGCTGCTCCATGTCCGCCAACAATTCATCTGCTTCATCAAAAAATGTTTGATAAAAAGCACTCATGTCCATGCTCACGTGGGTCACCTCTGCTGTGAATCGCGGCTTGTTGAAGAAGGTGTCGCCTGGCTATCAGGTGCTGCTGGCAAAGCTGTCGTAGGCTGCCGACGGCTTGTTGCCGATGAGCCGTTCGCTCCCGGCGCAGGCGCCGCTGTTGCGGGTGCCTGAACAGGAGCCACAGTTGAGCCAGATACAGGCGTCCCATTGGTTTCGGGTTGTGGTGTAGCCGTACTGTTACCGTTATCGGCAGGCGCGGTAACTGGCTTGGCTTTATCCATCCCCATGTTTTGTAAATTTTCTATTTTATCAATGTTTACTGCACTGCTTTCAGCATTCTCACGTTCGATATTCTCCTGAGCCTGCTTATTCAGGACAACCAGACTGATTCGCCGGTTGATGGCATCACTGCCGCCTTTCGCCTGCTTCAAATTCATCGTGTCAGCCATACCCACAACACGCAAAACTTTGCCATCGGCCAGTCCGCCCGCAATTAACTCACGCCGGGAAGCATTAGCACGATCAGCTGAAAGCTCCCAGTTACTATAGCCACGCTCTCCCATCGCATACTGCGCATCATCAGTATGGCCCGATAAACTGATCTTATTGGGAATATCATTTAAAATCGGCGCGATGGCTCGCAAAATATCACTCATGTAAGGCTCGACTTGCGCACTCCCCGTCTTAAACATGGGGCGATTGTTACTATCAATAATCTGGATGCGCAAACCTTCATCAACCATTTCAATCAACAGATGCGGCCTTAATGCTCTGAGGCGCGGATCCGCTTCAATCAATTGATCGAGTCGTTCCCGCAATTTATTCAGCTTAATTTCTTCAAGACGCCCATCCATTGTATCAATCTGCCGCTTCACATCCCCTTCCTGCTGTGTGGGGTCAGAACCGCCACCAGGGATAGGGTTGGAAGCATCACTAATCTTCGGACCAGATGTAATAGCAATTTTTAGTGGTGTACGGAAATACTCAGCAATCTGAGCCAACTGGGAAGGCGAGGAAATGGCAATCAACCACATGACCAAAAAAAGCGCCATCATAGCGGTCATGAAGTCAGCATAAGCAATCTTCCATGAACCACCATGGTGAGCGGCATGTCCCGATTTACGTTTTTTGCGGATAATGGGATGCTGGTGTTTCATGCGTCATTTTCCGATGCCTGCTGTGCCGGAGCCTTCACATTACGAATATGCTCTTCCATTTCAGTAAATGAAGGGCGCACGGTTGAATAAAGCGTTTTACGTCCAAACTCAACGGCAATCTGTGGCGCATAGCCATTCAGGCTGGATAACAGGGTTACCTTGATACATTGTAGCACCTTGAGCTTCTCTGAGTTCTTCTGACGCAACAGTGATGCCAAAGGCGACACGAAACCGTAAGCCAGCAAAATACCCAGGAACGTCCCCACCATAGCGTGAGCAATCATCATACCCAGCTCCGCCGCAGGACGATCAACGAACGCCAGAGAGTGCACCACCCCCATAACTGCAGCTACGATACCAAATGCGGGCAAACCATCCCCCATCAGGTTCAAACTGGTAGCCGGTACTTCAACTTCATGCTCGACGGTTTCGATCTCTTCATCCATCAGCGTTTCAATTTCAAACGCATTCATGTTGCCGCTAACCATCAAACGCAGATAATCCGTAACGAATTCGACAATGTAGTTATCAGCAAGAATGCGGGGATAATTGGAAAATATCTCACTCTCTTTCGGGTTATCGATGTCAAATTCCAGAGAAAGCATACCCTGCTGGCGAGACTTGGCCATCAACCGGAATAAAACTGCCATCAGGTCCATATACACAGCTTTGGTATATTTGGAGCCCTGAAATAGCACCGGCAAAGCCTTCATCGTCGCTTTGATAGCTTTGGCATTGTTACCGACAATAAAGGCCCCTACTGCCGCGCCACCGATAATCAGCAGTTCAGAAGGCTGATACAACGCCCCCAACTCGCCACCAACGATAAGATAACCGCCAAGTATGGAGCCTATAGTGACAAGATAACCCAATATAACCAGCACAAGAATTCCTTATAGATAGTAAAAGGGTAGCTGAGAGAGTTATAAATGCAGTCTTACCAACGACTTATTTGGAGGGGATACTGCCATCGAGCAATGAACGCACGATGACAGAACCACAAAATCGCCATCAGGCTCAGACTGCATGCTTAACCTGTTCGTCCAGCAGTTGAGGTATCATATCGGCAACACTCGGCGAAAGTTTACGTCTTTTTACTGCTCGGGAAGGTGGCTGGCATAAACTGCAGACAAAACTGTTTTTAGGCTGGTGTGCATGGGTGATAAACATGCCCTTGCAGCAATTGCATGAGGACAGCTGCAACATGCCGCTATCGACAAAGCGTACCAGTGTCCAGGCGCGGGTCAACGCCAGCAACGGCACATCGCTTTGAGGGGCACATTGTTCGAGGTAAAGGCGATAAGCCTTGATGACCGCTTCAACACCGCTGCATTGACTATTCTTGAGCAAAAACAGGTAGGCGTTATAAAACATGGAAGAATGGATGTTCTGTTCCCATGTCATGAACCAGTCGGTAGAAAACGGCAGCATCCCTTTAGGCGGGGGGCTACCTCTCAATTCTTTATAGAGCTTAATCAAGCGGCCACGGCTTAACTGGGTCTCGCTTTCTAGCATCTGGAGGCGTGCGCCCAATGAAATGAGCTCCATCGCCAGCTGTATGTCCTTAGCTTCCTGAACAATACTTTTCTCAGCCATCATTATGCCCTTTTCTTAGGCAAGCTCTCTTCTTTTGAAGATAGCTCTTGTAATAAATGACTCGACAACAAAATACCGGTATGAATCTGTTGCAGATCATCGGCCCGGGATTCTTGTGTTAATAACTTAATCGTATTGTGATCACTGAAACGGAAGTGGCATATCAGCTGATTGGTTTCAGCTAGTTTGACCATTTGCGGTAAGGTCAATTGCATCAATGCATCAGCCATTTCTTCATTGATACCCAACCGGAACATCGCTGATGCTTTTTCGTCGTTTATTAATCGCTGAGCCAGTAACAAATAAGACAAATTGATGTCATAAATGTGTTTTAGCAATTCAGAGGTACCCATATTCCCATCCCGACAGACTATGTTTCAAACATAAGTTAGGTGATAGAGTGCTCACCCGCTAAACAATCACTCTCCATAGGTGGCATGAAAACTATCGGTGCCAGACAATTCTATTACTTTATAATCTTCTAATATGACGAAAAATACAGCATCAATGTTGATAAGTTTGAGATCCCATCTCTTCATAACGTCAGGCTCATCCTTTCCCTGTATTGCGTCCAACATAGAACGTAGGATTAATCCTAATGCTACGCCACTGTACCGCCTTCAGCCTGATTCATACAACGCAAGCCTATCAGCATTTTGATAATTATGTGACTGCGATCACAAAAATGAAAGGGGCAAAACATAATATTTCACTGATTTTTGCTCTGCTGTGAAATTTTCCTGAACACAATATACTCATAACAGAAGAAAAAAACTCCCCATGTCACCCCACTCTTTTGACAAAAAATCATAAGCAATTGATATTAAAAACAAAAAACAAATCCGATGACTACCAATTTTTATCCTGGTTCTGCGACCACCTTGATTTACATTAATATTTCTAATTTTATAACATGGGTTATTATTTTATAAGTTTCCTTTATGTTCTGACCAACCTGTGTCACCGGGTCCACCAGAAGACTGACCATAACAGATGCATATTTCTTCCCGACATCTTAGTACCTGAGCGAGCCCCCCTCGTTACTATCACGCAAAGCGGCAATGTCATGGCGAAAGTTCCCATACGTATCCTGAGCTTACGCCAGGTTTGTTCAGCCTGCTGCAAAGTACAAACGAGAATTGCTGAAAGCAATCGCTGAACTTAATAGAAGAAGCGCTAACGTCGTTAAATTCTGGGTTACTTCGCTACCGATACAGGCACATTAATTACCCTTTCGTTGAAAAAATGCGCAATATCGTTGGACTTCACCAGATGAAGGCCCTCATGCGTGATTACTTACACTATAGCCCGCCAGAAATGACCGCCTACTGCCAGCATAACTCGTCAGCGTCGACATTTTATTCAACTCTCCCCTCCTTTATTTGCTTTCCCGGCAAGGGGACCAGAAAGGAAATTGGGGCCACAGTCCCCCCGGGTTTTACATCAGAGCGATTAGCCAGGTTCCTGCTAAACTGGTAGACCATGCACACCTGTGTTTCCAAGGGGGCTATTTTCCTATTTTTAGGTATCCGTTATGTTGAATAGCTACCGATTGGCTGAATAAAAAAGAGACAGAACCTGATATCCTTCTGCCAGCAGATTCGTGATCGACATCGCATTGAAATTCATGAATGTTCCACATTATATGACGATGTTAGATTATGTTGGTATTTTGAAAACGGATCGCCACACAGCTGTTTCCAGAAACAAAAGCACCCAAACTACACCTGCAAGTAGTACGGTTGATGTACATATATTTTTCCTGAAAATGAGCGAATGGATATGAAAATGATGTCAAAGTCTGAACAACAGGGTAAAACCGGCATACTGGGTAATCTTGGACTGGTGCCGTTATTTGTCATCATTCTGGGCGGCATTATGCTGTTGTTTGCCCTGGCTATCGGGACGTCCAGTTATTTTCTGGTGCGTGCTAATCAGAGTCTGGATTATGTCACTCAGGAAATTGACGTCCGTCTTGGGCTGTCAAACAGTTCGAACCATCTCAGAACAGCCCGTCTGTTGATTATTCAGGCTGGCGCTGCGGTGCGCGTTGGGGACACTGACGTATTCAACAACAACCTAAAACAGGCAGAACAGCGCATTGCCGCCTCGAAAGAGGCATTCAAAGCTTATCAAAACCGAAGCGTCAAAACCGATACGGATTTGGCGATCGACCCCGAGTTGAATAAAGCCTATAACGACTATCTTGAGAAAGGCATCATGCCGATGCTCAAGGCAGCTAAAGACGGCTATTTTGAAGAAATCCTGACGCACGAATCAGAAGAGGTTCGTCTTCTCGATGATGCCTATAACAAGCCATTACTGAAAGCCATTGCTTTTCGTACTGAACGAGCCAAAGCACTCAATAGTAATGCACAGTACGAGGCCAAAATGGGGTACACCCTGATGGCTGTCAGCTTCGCCATCGCGATTGTCATGACCATGCTCACCTTCTTCTTCTTGCGTGGTACGTTGATTAAGCCGATGAATCGCCTGGTGCAGCGTATCCAACGTATTGCTCAAGGTGACCTGACCCAACCGGACGAAATCTATGGTAAGAACGAAATCGGCATACTGGGTTACAATATCCAGCAAATGCAGGTATCGCTGGTGCATACCGTTTCCACCGTCCGTGACAGCGCAGATTCCATTTATCAGGGAACCACTGAGATAACCGCCGGCAACACCGACTTGTCTTCCCGTACTGAACAGCAAGCGGCAGCAATCGAGCAAACGGCTGCCAGCATGGAACAGTTGACCGCCACCGTCAAACAGAACTCCGATAACGCGCACCATGCCAGCCAACTGGCTTCCAATGCTTCAGGCAAGGCGAAGCAAGGGGGTGAGATTGTCGAAAATGTCGTTAATACCATGAACAGTATTTCCGGCAGCTCACGGAAAATTTCTGAAATCACGAATGTGATCAACAGTATTGCCTTCCAGACGAACATTCTGGCACTGAACGCCGCGGTAGAAGCAGCGCGTGCGGGTGAGCAAGGCCGAGGGTTTGCGGTAGTGGCCGGTGAAGTGCGTAGTCTGGCTCAGCGCAGTGCTCAGGCGGCCAAGGAAATCGAAGGGTTGATTTCTGAATCCGTTTCACTGGTTCACAGCGGCTCAGAGCTGGTGGATAAAGCCGGCCAAACTATGCACGAAATTGTTCAGGCCGTCACCAATGTGACTGATATTATGAATGAAATCGCTTCTGCATCGGATGAGCAAAGCCGCGGCATCACCCAGGTTGGTCAGGCAATTTCAGAGATGGATAGCGTCACGCAGCAGAATGCGGCGTTGGTGCAACAGGCTTCCGCTGCTGCTGCCTCACTCGAAGAGCAGGCAATGGTACTGACCCGTGCCGTATCAGCGTTCAAACTTGCCAACGCTATCCATAACACGACTCCCACTCGTGCCCCACTTACGTCGAAACCCTTGCTGGCGACATCGGCGACAGCAACCGCTGCGTTAGGTGCCAAATCCGGCAGCGATAATTGGGAAACCTTCTAAGCCACTTCGGCCGATACCAATAACGGTATCGGCCTGTTTATTTATCGGCATGCTGATGTGGTTCGACAAAGATGCCTTCTGGATTATCCCGTTCATTGAAAAACCAAACCCCTTCGGGATAATCTTCCAGAGCGATCAAATACATCGTCCCCTCCTGAAAGGGCTCTACCGCCAGAATCGTTCCTTTTCGGCGTGTTTCACCATCTGTTTTTACGGTTACCACATCATTTACGTTCACATGTTCACCTTATTCGTCACTCATCTTCAATCTGCAGCCTGTTCAATCGTTTATGCCAATCCGCCGATAGTATTGTCAAACTCAGGCGTATAAACAAAACACAACTTGTTCCCTTCAGGGTCACGACAATAAGCGCCATAATAATCAGCCGCATAGTATGGGCGAAGACCCGGTGCCCCTTCATCATAAGCGCCCAACGATAATGCTGTTTCCCACACGTGGCGCACAGCCTGTGGCGAACTGACTGCAAAGCTCACTTGCGTCCCATTTCCCCAGGTCGCGGGCAAGCCATTGACCGGAATCTGGACATAAAACTGAGGCCAGCGCCGCCTTGGAATATGCCATCCCTGCCCGGCAGGACCTCCTGGCTCTTCCTGAACCCGAACGAAGCCTAATTCGGCCAAGATCACCGAATAAAACCGGATCATCATGTCGATATCTCGGGCACCAAGAATAATGTGACTGAACATATTTTTTCCTTCTGTTATTCCATATCCCGGTCGTCGTACCAGCCAACCACCCTATTACTCATCATAAGCGCAACGGCCACACTGGACGAATAAGACACATTCCCACTTTTATTTACCGATACATTATTTTGGTACATCGCTGCGGAGTTATTGCCGCAGGCAGTTGAATATATCGCCGCATCCACTTAAAACACCGTTTCATCTAAATTATTATTTTTCTGATATTGGCATCCCCACTCTGCGCAACATACTTTTATAATCGCCTCAGTGAATTGTTATCCGAACATGTAATTCGGCCACAATCCACTGGATGAAGAGGAAAACCGCTGTCTGGGATTCATATTTTCAACTACAGCATGGTGCTTTACCCCATCATCACGTAACGCGCGATAAAAAAGGCTTGAGGCATGCACCATGTGTCCACCTGTAATACAAGAAGATAGGTTATATGATCTCGAACGCAGCCAAACAGCTGTTAAGCACGCTAAAAAATACCGCCTGGTACAAAAAACGTCACTCCAACCGAGTCTTACTCAGGCGCGAAATCACGCCGCTGGCCGTTCCCATTTTCATTGAAGGATTGTGTGTGGTACTGATGGGAATCTTCAGTACCTTTCTGGTGAGCTGGCTTGGTAAAGAAGCCATGGCAGCCGTGGGGCTGGCGGACAGCTTCAACATGCTGATCATTGCTTTTTTCACCGCTGTCGCGCTTGGGACGGCAGTTGTCGTCGCGTTTAGTCTTGGCCAGCGTAACCGTAAGCAGGCTCGACACGCCGCACGCCAATCAATCTCATTATTGGTGCTAATTTCCGTGCTACTGGTAATACTGGTTGAAATCGCGGGCCAGTCCATCATCGATCTGATTGCCGGTAGTGCCGAACCCGCAGTCAAGTCACTGGCGCTGACATTCCTGCGCCTCACCGTCTGGGGTTACCCTGCACTGGCGGTCACGTTGGTAGGGTGTGGAGCGTTACGGGGCGCTGGCAATACCCGATTGCCGATGGTTATTAATATCTGGATGAATATCCTGAACATTCTATTTAGCGGGCTGTTGATCTACGGTGTCGCTTCATGGCAAGGACTGGGGTTTATCGGGGCCGGATTAGGGATCACGCTCTCCCGTTACGTGGGGGCGTTTTGTGTAGTGTTCGCACTGACAAAAGGTTTCAATGGTGCACTGCGTATCCCCTTTCAGAGTTATTTCGCTCCGTTTACCACGGCCATCCTCTACGAAGTACTCAGCATTGGCATCCCGGCCAGCATTGAGTCGGTGATGTTTAATGTCGGTAAATTGATCACCCAGCGTTTTGTCGCAGGTATGGGAACGGAGGTTATCGCTGGCAATTTTATCGCTTTTTCGATTGTTGCACTGATCAACCTGCCGGGTAATGCCCTGGGCTCGACGTCAACCATTGTTGTCGGTTCCAGACTGGGTAAAGGGCAACGCATGCAACCGGAGCGACAGCTGAAATATATCTTTTGGCTTTCGAACATTGGCCTGTGTGCGTTAGCACTACTGTCAGTACCCACCGCCGGATTGTTGGCTGCAATGTATACCAATGAACCTGAGGTGATTCAGGTTGTTAAACACCTGCTCTGGTTGAACGCGCTATTTATGCCCGTATGGGCGGCATCCTGGGTACTGCCAGCCGGGTTAAAAGGAGCCAAAGATGCCAGTTATACCATGTGGGTAGCACTGGCTGGTATGTGGGGGTGTCGGGTGATCGCAGGTTATATTCTGGGCATCATGTTGGGTTTTGGCGTGGTCGGCGTCTGGATGGGTATGTTTTTTGACTGGATTGTCCGTGGCGTTCTGTTTTATCACCGTATGGTTAGTGGAAAATGGCTATGGCGCTACACCACACCAAACAAGAGCGATCAATAAAAAAATCGACTACCGGTGATGTTCCACTTACGTCAGCAGTGACAAAATCTTCATGATATGTAATGCGTTAGTCGGGATGTCTTCCCCTGACTTTTATCTTTCATCATTATCGTGGCGCTGCATTGTAAAATCCATTTGACCATACATAGGTGGTCGTGAATACTGCCGAAAACTAATAAAGGGTATGAACCCCGCCATCAGGCTAACTAACAGGAGTGAGCAATGAAAAAAACTATTATGGCTATCAGTCTGGCAATCGCGGCATCTGCAGTCACACTGCCGTTCGCCAGTCAGGCTGCGGTCAAAGATGAAATGGGTGCGATGGCAAAGAGCTATAAAGGGGCCTCAAGTGCCACGGATGCCGCCACACTGAAAGCCGACCTGCTGAACATGAAAGCACATGCAGCCAAGGCTAAAGCAGACCCAGAATTCAACAATAGTCCAAACAGCAAGGTCTTCAATGAAGGTCTGGACAAACTGCTCAAACAAATTGACGCAGCCATTGCACTGGTTGATGCAGGCAAACTTCAGGAAGCAAAAGCGGCTACTGATGAGTTGAAGAAAACTCGCGCAGAGTACCACAAAAAACTGGGCGTATAATCCGTCGTGATTCCATTGCAGCAGTGAAGTTTATTATCACTGCTGCGTTTTCCTGTTCTACCTCACCAATGCTTAATTAAAAGCACAGCGTAAACCTACCCATCGGAGTAGAACTGTTGTTATCACGCTAACCCCGCAGGCATTTACCACCAGCAATTTTGGTTTTGTCAGAAAAATTCTCGTATTATTTTAATTTAGCGCATCATCTCATTCTTAGAGACTTTCATTCACTAACATGACTAACCATCGAAAAATAGGCTTCGGTATGTCTGGCTGATATTAGGCATTTAGATTCCATCATGCAGGATAAATTAAAACACACACAATGGTTAAGGGGATTGGAACTATTGGAGAAATAGACTATAACATTACAGTGCCTTTTATTATATTCGATGCATCGATATGAATAAGGGCCTTAACGGGTAGAATGACAATATTGCGCATTCTACTTATTACTCACTTTGAAATATAGCTATCTGAAATGGAGATTCATTTATGCCTCTGTTTGATTCAAAAAATAATGCTACCGTTAATAGAAAAAAACACACCTTTCGTCAAAAACTGTTTCTTTCCTGTAGCTGCGTAGGCCTCAGCCTGATTTGTCTTTCCAGTAATACATGGGCAAGTGTTGAACCGCTATCTGTCAGCGGAAGTAAAATCTATGCAGGAGGAAAGGTAAGGAGTTTTTCCGGTAATAGTCTATTTTGGAGTAATACCGGATGGAATGCCGAGAAATTCTATACGGCCGAGACGGTTGCCTCACTAAAGAAAGACTGGAAATCCAGTATTGTTCGTGCAGCAATGGGGGTGCAGGAATACGGCGGTTACCTCCAGGATCCGACCAATAATAAAGCCAGGGTTGAAAAGGTAGTCAATGCAGCGATTGCCAACGACATGTATGTAATCATAGACTGGCACTCGCATTCAGCAGAAAACAACCGTAGTGAAGCTATCAGCTTCTTCCAGGAGATGGCCAGAAAATATGGCGACAAGCCAAATGTGATTTATGAAATCTATAACGAGCCGCTCCAGGTATCATGGAGCTATACCATCAAGCCCTATGCAGAAGCGGTTATTTCTGCCATCCGCGCTATTGACCCTGATAATCTAATTGTTGTTGGCACCCCTAGTTGGTCACAAAATGTTGATGAAGCATCACGTGACCCCATCAATGCCAAAAACATTGCTTATACGCTGCACTTCTATGCAGGAACACACGGCGAGTCACTGCGGAATAAGGCACGACAAGCGATAAATAACGGTATTCCACTTTTTGTTACCGAGTGGGGTAGCGTTAATGCAGATGGAAATGGTGGTGTGAATTATTCAGAGACAGACGCCTGGGTCACGTTTATGCGTGATAACAATATCAGCAATGCGAACTGGGCATTGAATGATAAAAATGAAGGGGCTTCAACCTATTATCCTGACTCTAAAAATCTGACTGAGTCAGGTAAGAAAGTAAAATCGATTATTCAAAGTTGGCCCTATAAAACCAGTAATGCCGCTAGTGCTATGTCTGAATCTGAATCATCCAGCGATGTTTCTACAGACATGACCAATGACAGTGCTAACGCGCCGGACTCCTCGGCAACGACTAGTTGTGCCAATGTGAATATTTACCCTAACTGGGTCAGTAAAGATTGGGCTGGTGGCCAACCCGATCATAACGAAGCGGGACAGTCGATTGTTTATAAAGGCAGCCTCTATACCGCGAACTGGTACACGACATCCCTTCCAGGCAGTGATTCATCCTGGGCATTGGTGGGCAGTTGTAACTAACCTACTTACAATACTTTGATTTAAAATCAAAAACAGGGCTGCACATTGCAGCCCTGATGCACATATCGTTCGCTTAATTACGTTCAAACGCACCAAGGTCAGGTGCACTTCCTGAATAACTAATATTACTCTCCTTTGTACCGGCATTAATCAGCTTTGAATTAGCCGAAAGACGAAACAATGATGTTTCCGGTAATGTTCCATCGTTATCACGCGCTACCGTAGCCAGCGAGGTATCCAGGCTAACGAAATCAGACTCGGAAGCTGCAGGCCCTGTATCCCACGAATTAGATTTTGCATCCGCATTGCTCACCGTTACCGAGCCAGCCACTGAAATATTGTTACGGAAATAGTGCTTCTGTCCCGATTGCACACTGCTACCAAAACCATAGTTAATGCCGTTTTTATATGACGTATTATTTATTACCGTCACGCCACCAGCATTATTATTCTGATCAAAGCCTTTACTCACATTGCCAAACGCAACAGAGCGGGTAATTTGGTGATTACCAACCGCCTTATTACCACCCAATTTAAATCCATTACCATTGCCAGCGAAGGCACTATCATTCCAATAGTTGACACCATTACGGAATGCCCAGCTATTCTCAATCACCACCTTTTGTGGGCTATCAAATAAATCGAACCCATCATCTGAGTTCTCCCAGGCCCGACAACCAATAAAGCGGTTCCCCGGACCTTGCTTCTGCTTCGGACCGAAACCATCGGCCATGCTACCATTCTTTTTAGGGTCATAGTTACGGTAAGCGTCTGAGTTAATAACAGTGTTGTATGCACCACCGTTATTGATCTCAAGACCAGTATTACGATTATGATGGAACGCGGTGTTTTCAAAGGTATTATGACTACCGATGACATAGGCGCCCTGATAACCAGCCCGTGTTACCTCAACACCTTTGAAATACCAATAATCACCCGTCACATAGAATCCATATGACGCTTGTACCCATTGACTATCTGGAAACGAAAAATCAAATACTGCGCGCCCACAATTAGCCGCCGCCACATAAATCGGCGATCCTTCTTTTCCTGATTTATTAAACGTAATGGTATTACCTTTCCCTTGGGTATAAGGAATGGTATACGTTCCTGGTTTGAGAAGAATCAGCTCACCTGGGTTAACTACCGCCATCGCAGCAGAAAAACTCATTGGAGAATTAAAGCTATTACCATCGTTGGTACCATTGCCATTAGGTGCAACGTAATAAATACGTTTAGTGCTAATTCCACTAGTGAGATCAGAACTGCAATCTGCGGCCAGAACAGAGGTGCTATTTACCAAGAAGAATGCTGCTAACCCGGTACTGATGAAACAGTTTAAATACTTCATTCCTTACCCCATTATATTGTAGAAATCATTTATCCGTCGGCCCCAAGATGCCTACATCAGACTATGTCATCAGAAAGATAAATCGTTATGGTGCTATCTATCTCACATCAATAGTGACATTAATGGCTGAATGAATCAGCCTTGTAAGACTTAACCCACCTGTCACGGTAAATACTATGTTAAAAGAAAATGATATTCCTTCGATTATCCGTGAACAAAGGCTGTTTTGAATACATTGCATCCTGCATATTGGGGTGAGGTGAGTATACTATCTTTACACTGTATGAATATAATTAAGCCTCTGGCAACATCCAGAAGCCAAAGAAATTTATCCCACTAGAAAATCATATTACATTATAAAATAACAAGGATAATGTAGTTTTAGTTATTCCTCTCTCACCTAAATAAAAATTTCATTATTAGTATATGAATTCAAAAATGAGAAATCACGCAATCGGCAACATCCTGTTTGCTGATAACTGAACCATCACCCATCGCTGCCATCGCCTTGTACCAGTTGGTTTAATAGCGGGCGTATACCACGAGACAACACGTAAAAACACGCCGTTATCTCTGTTGTTTTATTGCTCCATTTCCAACACCAACGACTGGACTTACACATGAATGAAACTGATAAAAGCATTGTCTCCCTATTTATTATCGGCACGCTGATTGCCGTCGGCAAAGTGCTGGCAAGCAGTAAACCCATCACACTCCGACTATTTGTAGGGCGTGTGATGCTGGGAGGATTCGTCTCGATGATGGCGGGTATCGCACTGGTTCAATTCCCCGACCTGTCACCTGTTGCCATTAACGGCATTGGCGCAGCACTCGGCATCGCTGGTTACCAGGCTATTGAACTGCTTATTCAACGCCGTGTTCAACAACTGAGCGAACAGACCAAATCGGGGGAAAGTGACGATGCCCACTAACTCCCCCAATCTAACTGCCTTTCTGGATATGTTGGCATTTTCCGAAGGGACGGCAACGCACCCACTTACCCGTAATCGTGGCTACGATGTCATTGTTACCGGCATTGATGGTAAGCCAGAGATCTTCACCGACTACCATGATCACCCCTTCGCTAACGGTCGCCCGGGAAAAATCTTCAACAAGCAAGGACAACGCTCGACTGCAGCAGGGCGCTATCAACAGCTCTACCGCTATTGGCCGACATACAAAGCGCAGTTAAAACTGCCGGATTTCGGGCCCGATTCACAAGACACACTAGCTATTCAGCTAATCCGGGAACAGCGGGCACTGGAAGACATCGCACAGGGTCAGATCACCAGCGCCATTACTCGGTGTAGCAACATATGGGCTTCATTACCGGGAGCGGGCTATGGTCAACGCGAGCATAGTATAGATCGCCTCCTTACCGCCTATCAGCAAGCGGGAGGAGAACTGGCATGAAAAGCAGCATGATCATTGCTGCCATCATAATGCTACTTAGCGCTGGAATCGGTGTGCAGTCCTGGAGGCTGCACACCAACCGGCAGTTGACAGAGCAGCAAGCACAAACACTGTCGTTGCAACAAACAGCACTGAATGAAAAATCCAGTCAGTTAACAGCGCTGTCTGCACAGGCTGAACGTAGCAACATTGAGCAGGCACGTTTACGCGACATGGCCGCAGACACCCAGGTGGCTCTTTCCGAGAGACAAAAAATGATAGTGAGATTACAACATGAAAATGAAGCGTTTAAACGCTGGGCTGATTCTGAGCTGCCTGCTGATATTATCCGGTTGCGCCAGCGCCCCGCCCTCTCAGGTGGCCGTGCTTACCGTGAATGGTTGTCCCAGACTGACTCCCTGCCGGTTTCCACCAGCCAACCCACAAACCAACGGTGAATTAAACGCCCTGCTGGATGAAACTGAAGCCGCACTGGCAACCTGTGCCGACCAGGTGGATACAATCATCGAGTGTCAGGCAACAAGTAATGTTGCAAATGGCAGCACGACTCTACCAGCAGCTCAAGTGGCCCAGGCGCGGAAGGAACCGTAATAATGCTCCGTTATTAGGTGGCTGACTGAAGGCCACCTTTTTTGTATCTGAAAAACGGGGGCGACTATTTGGGCTGTCACTGACATCGCATAGGCTTCAGATAGCGCGTACAACTATCGGGCCGCTGATTAGAGTTTTGCATATCTACGCACCTTGAATCAGGGGCTTTGTCGTTGCCAAACAGTGAAATCGCTGGATGTTGCGACCGCCATAAACTCCCCATTCCAGGAAAAGCCCATACTGAGAATCTGGTCGCGGAAGATACGGCAGCATCCAGCTTGATGGCCGTTAATAAACGCTGACTTATTCGGCGGGCAAAAATAAACGTCTTCATCAGGCCATTCTGGTGCAGCGACTTCCAGTCTCTCCCCATAGCGGTTGTATACTGGCAATCCACCACCGCATAACCCAGCAATGGAGATCAGCTCACCATCAAGCGGGCCAATGCCAAGGCAAGTCATATTCAGCGAGTCGTACCAGGAGCCATATGCTTCATAATCTCTGGCTACACGCTCCCCTGTCTGGCAGTCGATAACCCCACGACCATTGGATGAAACAACTAACAGGTGATGAGTCACTTTTGAGAAGCCGATTTCACTCAATCCGCCAACAGCGATTTCTGCGTGTCGCTCCCATCCTTCTGGCGCAAAAACCGTTTCAATCTGACGAAGCCTATCAACTACCTGCACGCAGTTATTCTGCTTTGGTTTGAACCAACTAAACATGATGGCTATACCTTAATTAGCCGTGAAAGCGCCTGATACATCCCTTCGCGCAGCACATCTTTATTCACGGCATAATGCAAAGCACGGTGGTAATTGGGGCATAACACCACAGCATTTTCTATCGTGTTGGAACTAACTTAGCTCCGTACCACAGCATCCGAAAGCAAACGGACGAACCGCCCTGAATTTTTAATCACAATTCATGAATAAAACTTTTTTCAAATTCGGCCTTATTACGGCTTATAAAACCGTCATTATCAACGCCCGCGAAAAGCGCTGTCGCTATTTTGCTGCCACTTACCAAATTACAGGCACGAAAAAACCGCCTTGTGGCGGTCATGTTCTTTTAATTATTTTCTTATATTACAAGGCGTTAACGCATGGTGCCCAGAGCGGGACTTGAACCCGCACAGCGCGAACGCCGAGGGATTTTAAATCCCTTGTGTCTACCGATTCCACCATCTGGGCTCAGAATTTGGAGGCGCGTCCCGGAGTCGAACCGAGGTGGACGGATTTGCAATCCGCTGCATGGCCACTCTGCCAACGCGCCCCATTTTTAACGCTACAACTAAATCAACTTGGAGCGGGAAACGAGACTCGAACTCGCGACCCCGACCTTGGCAAGGTCGTGCTCTACCAACTGAGCTATTCCCGCATTCTACAGAACGCATTGTTTATTAAGTAATTTCAATAAACCGTGTTGCTGTCGATGCGGTGCATTCTACTTACCTGACGCAGTGAGTCAATAAAATTATCACCTCACCAGAATCGTTTGCTGTTTTTTAAGGCGAGGCGATCAATGTTCAAGCAAATCACGCCAGGCTGCGCTCAAATACTGGAACATTGACCAGAACGTTAATACAGCCGCCACATACAGAGCCGCAACCCCCGCCGCCTCAACCATAGGTTCAGGTCGCCACAGCAAACCGACCAACGACACCATCTGCGCAGTAGTTTTAACTTTGCCAATCCAGGAAACCGCCACACTACTGCGTTTACCCAGTTCAGCCATCCACTCACGCAATGCGGAAATGATGATCTCTCGCGCAATCATCGTCGCGGCAGGCAACGTAATCCACCACGAGTGATAATGCTCGCAGACCAGCACCAGCGCCACCGCCACCATGACTTTGTCAGCCACCGGATCCAGAAAGGCCCCGAAACGCGTGGTCTGCTTCCATAGACGGGCAAGGAAACCATCAAACCAGTCGGTTACCGCGGCAAAAACAAAGATGCCAGCGCATACCATCGGCGCCCAGCTAAATGGCAGATAAAACGCCAGCACAAAGAATGGGATTAGCACAACACGAAACAGGGTAAGCCACGTTGGTATATTAAATCGCATAGCGTCTGGGTAACTGTCTGGCCCGAAAGATAATAGGGTTATGTTGCTACATTGCCTCTAGTGTTTCAATGCATGAAAGATTTTTTCTGCCAACGCATGCGAAATTCCCGGCACATTGGCAATGTCTTCCACGCTGGCATTCATCAGCGGCTGCAATCCACCCATGTATTTCAACAGCATTTGGCGACGCTTTGGCCCAACCCCCTCAATCGTTTCCAGCGAGCTGGTACTTTTGACTTTGGCACGCTGTTTACGGTGACCACTGATAGCATGATTGTGTGAATCATCACGAATATGCTGAATCACATGCAGTGCTGGTGAATCAGCCGGTAGAGCTACACCTTCACCCGTCGCTTCGAAGAACAGGGTTTCCAGACCGGCTTTACGATCGCTGCCTTTTGCAACGCCCAGCAATACAGGGCGGGTCGTATCCCAGGTTACGTGCAATGACGCAAAAACATCTCTGGCTTGCGCCAACTGCCCTTTACCACCATCAATGACGATCACATCAGGAATCTTGCTTTCATCAATTGATTTATCATATCGCCGCCTGAGTACCTGATTCATCGCTGCATAGTCATCACCTGGTGTAATACCCGTAATATTGTAGCGTCGATACTCCGAACGTAGCGGACCATCCGCATTAAATACAACACAGGAGGCCACCGTCTGCTCACCCATAGTGTGGCTGATATCGAAGCACTCCATGCGGTTGATTTTTTCGATTCCAAGCACAGAAGCCAATGCCGTCAGACGCTGCTGAATAGTCGATTGCTGTGACAACTTGGTTGTCAGTGCGGTATGCGCATTAGTACGAGCCAGTTTGAGATAACGCGCCCGGTCGCCGCGAGGTCGGGTTTGAATCTGAATTTTTCGACCCGCTTGTTCAGTCAGAGATTCAGCTAACAACTGATACTCAGGTAGGGAAAAATCTAGCAGGATGTCGGATGGTAAAGTACGAGAAACACTCCCTTGCAAATAGAACTGGCCAACAAAGGTCTGTACCACTTCTGCCAGTTCGGTGCCTCCAGGAACCTTGGGGAAATAGCTCCGACTACCCAGTATTTTCCCCTGACGAATAAAGAGCACATGCACACATGCCATACCAGCATCGAACGCCACACCGATGACATCAAGGTCATCACCATCGCCAGAGACAAATTGTTTTTCGGTAACACGGCGTACAGCCTGAATCTGATCACGGATACGGGCGGCTTCCTCAAACTTCAGTGCGTGGCTGGCCGCCTCCATTCGTTCAATCAGGCGGGTTAATACCTGCTGATCCTTACCTGACAGAAACAGACGAACATAATCGACCTGCTGTTGGTATTCCTCTTCGCTAACCAGGCCGTTAACGCACGGCCCCAGACAGCGGCCAATCTGATATTGCAGGCACGGACGCGAGCGATTGCGGTACACGCTGTTTTCACATTGGCGAATGGGAAACAGTTTTTGCAGTAGCATCAGTGTTTCACGAACTGCATTCCCATTAGGAAACGGACCAAAGTACTCGCCTTTGGCATGTTTAGCGCCTCGATGGACAGACAGCCGGGGATGTGTATCCCCGCTGAGAAAAATCATGGGGTAGGACTTATCGTCACGCAGCAACACGTTATAACGTGGCTGATAACGCTTGATGTAGTTGTGTTCAAGCAACAGGGCTTCGGTTTCAGTATGCGTGATCGTCACATCAATCTGACGGATACTTTTGACCAAAGCCTCTGTTTTGCGGCTGGCAACATGAGCACGAAAGTAACTGGAAAGACGTTTTTTCAGATCCTTAGCTTTACCGACATAGATAACCGTATCACTGGCATCATACATGCGGTAAACCCCAGGCTGACTGGTTACGGTCTTCAGAAAAGCCTGGGCATCAAAACAGTCAGTCACTACTAATCAATGTCTCCGCATTAAAGAGCCCATGACGAATCGCCAGATGCGTCAGCTCTACATCGCCATTAATATTCAATTTGCTGAACATTCGATAGCGATAACTGTTGACCGTCTTCGGGCTAAGATTGAGTTGATCAGAGATCTCCGTCACCTTCTGCCCTTTCGTGATCATTATCATGATCTGCAACTCACGCTCAGACAGGCACTCCAACGGTGTTTCCGTCTGCGGCTCCAGCTGGCTTAATGCCATCTGCTGAGCAATGTCCGACGCAATATATCGCTTACCAGCATGCACAGAGCGAATGGCGCAAATCACCTCTTCCGGGGTTGCCCCTTTACTGAGATAACCCGCCGCACCTGCCTGCATCACCTTAGCTGGCAAGGGGTTCTCTGTGTAAATCGTTAGCATTATAACTTTAATTTCAGGGGAAAATCGCACAATTTTGCGCGTTGCCTCAAGACCGCCTATTCCTGGCATGTTCATGTCCATCAGCACAACATCCACACTATTATTACGGCACCATCTGACCGCATCTTCTCCGCACTGCGCCTCACCAACAACCTTGAGGCCTTTGATATCGTCAAGAATGCGCCGTATCCCTGCTCGCACCAGTTCATGGTCATCAACAAGAAAAACGCTAATCAAAGAACAATTCTCCAAAAAGAGTAACACTTACAGACGCGTTTGTTGCAGGTGGTACTACATGGTTTAGAAAAAATGAATACACTTTTTAATTAAAAATGTATTTTTTATTCTACTATGTGGTATTATTGTTTAAGCTCCTGAATGATACCGAGTGCGTATCAGACAAGGAACTCTCCACCATCACAGTATTCATATTTCAAACCTGGTTTTTTAGAGAAACAGACGGCATTACCGTCTAAAAATTTCAAAAAATAAATACAATCAAGAGATTATCAAGTTTTACGAGTATAGGCAATCAGTCACACGACGACTTTTTCCATCATTGTAACCGTCTTGTCACGTTGTTGCACCGACTGTTTACTACAAATAATACACCTGCCCCAAAATATCCATATAAAAGTTGCAATGTTTCTAATCAAACGCATTTAAAAGCCAAAAAATACGTTAACAAAATATAGGCAGAATGTGGCATAAACAGATAAAAACAATACAACTTCACCTTCTGACAGGATTATTTTCCTCGCCAGATGGATTGTCATGTATGGTATAATAGGTCCAAATTTTGTTATGTCGTCGACAAGCATTGGGTGCAGACCACCCTCAGGGGCTGCTCGCCGACTTCCGTTTCCCACAGGAGATTCTATGAATAACAATGACTTCCCGACAGCGTCTATACCAGAAACACTGGCTCATGAAGTGAGCTGTCTGAAAGTACTGACGACGTTGATGCTGAAATCCATCGGTCAGGCTGATGCTGGAAAAGTGATCGTTAACATGGAGAAATACGCGGCTCAACTGGAAGACCCAACCCAGGCCGAGATATTCAACACAACTATTAAGCAAATCAAAACAGTCTACCGCCGCTAATCAAATCCCACCGAACAATATTATAACCGCAATTGTTCGGTGGGTATAAATCACGCTTACCTGATTAATAAAAAAACAGAAATAGAAATAACAATACACAAATACTGACAAGATGATTTATATTTCGTCAGCAAATAAATTTGCCAGATACATATCGGAGCTGTATTTAATCGATTTTATTTACGATGAAATTTTTCGAATGAAATAAAGCAGAACAAGAAATCATCTTAGTAATTAAATTCTTAGAGAAATACTCATATGAGCTTAACGACCGTGCTCATGAAAGGAAGTGTTGGTGGGTCGTATAGGGCTCGAACCTATGACCAATTGATTAAGAGTCAACTGCTCTACCAACTGAGCTAACGACCCAACGGGGACGGATTATTCTCCTCTTAACGCCATCTGTCAAATAGTTCATCCTACTTTTTTCAACCTCGAACTATTCGGCGAACACCTTGTAACCCATCACTATTTTCCGCTCCCGGTTTACTTCACCCTGATGGCAACCCGATGCGGATGGGTAGGTAGCTTTTCCCAGCGTTCACCGGATACCGCTTTACCTGATAGACAGGCGCAATCTTCTCAACTCATCATCAGATGAATACCGTGTTATTATTAATCATTCTGATTTCTTATCACTTGTGGGTGACTCACTCTCCCCTTTATCACGACAGACAGGATCCGGAAACTACAACAAATGACAGAACAAACGCCTCATTCCCCGGATAACACCGGGCATAGCGACCTGCGGCGCAATCTCACCAACCGCCACATCCAGTTAATCGCCATCGGTGGCGCTATTGGCACCGGCCTATTTATGGGGTCGGGAAAAACGATCAGTCTTGCCGGCCCATCGATCATATTTGTTTATATGATCATCGGTTTCATGCTGTTTTTTGTTATGCGTGCGATGGGAGAACTACTGCTCTCCGACCTTAATTACAAGTCATTTAGTGATTTTGCTGCCGACTTGCTCGGACCGTGGGCCGGATTTTTTACCGGCTGGACATACTGGTTTTGCTGGGTGGTCACTGGTATTGCCGATGTCGTCGCCATCAGTGCCTATGCACAATTCTGGCTGCCGGATTTATCACAGTGGATTAGCTCTCTGCTTTGTGTGTTACTGCTCCTGACGTTGAATCTGGCTACCGTTAAGCTGTTTGGCGAAATGGAGTTCTGGTTCGCCATGATTAAGATAGTCGCCATCGTCGCACTCATCGTGATCGGTGCCGGACTGGTTATCATGCACTTCACCTCACCTTCTGGTGCGGTCGCATCCGTGAGCAATCTGTGGCAAGACGGGGGATTTTTTCCGAAAGGGCTCAGCGGCTTTTTCGCCGGCTTTCAAATCGCGGTTTTTGCCTTTGTTGGTATAGAACTGGTTGGCACCACCGCGGCAGAAACTAAAAATCCTAATGTGGTGCTGCCACGTGCTATTAACGCCATCCCCATACGCATCATCATGTTCTACGTCTTTGCGCTGATCATGATTATGTCCGTGACGCCGTGGAGTCATATCGCAGCCGATCGCAGTCCGTTTGTGGAAATGTTTGTCCTGGTAGGGTTACCGGCGGCGGCCAGCGTCATTAACTTTGTGGTACTGACATCCGCAGCGTCTTCCGCCAATAGTGGGGTCTTCTCTACCAGTCGCATGCTGTTCGGGTTGGCCAGACAAGGGGACGCACCGGCACGCTTTGGCCAGCTCTCTAAACGCGCCGTACCTTCAGCAGGCCTGCTCTTTTCATGCCTGTGCCTACTTTCCGGTGTGGTGTTGATCTATTTAATTCCCAACGTCATGACGGTGTTTACTCTGGTCACGACCGTGTCCGCCATTTTGTTCATGTTCGTATGGAGCATTATCCTATGCTCTTATCTGGCGTACCGTCGGCATCGCCCACAGCTACACCAGTCCTCTTCATACAAAATGCCATGCGGTATTGTGATGAGTTGGGCTTGTCTGGCTTTCTTTGCTTTCGTACTGGTATTACTGACGCTGCAGCCAGATACACTACAGGCATTGATGGTGACACCGGTGTGGTTTGTCGTGTTGGCGATAGCCTACCAGCTTATTCGCCGTCGTAGAGCACAGGTTGAGGCGTAAACCCCAAACGCTAAAAAAGTCTGGAATTCAATACGGTCAGCTACACCTGCTGGTATAGCTGACCGTATCCGATTAAACACTTACTGTTTGTCGTACACCGTTCACCGCATGCTTTGCTTGTTCGCACTGATTCAAAATAGTTTGTGCATGTGAATACAGAATCTTGCCCGCTTCAGTCGGCGTTACGCCACGACGACTACGTACCAGCAATTGCTTCTCCATTTCGCTTTCGAGCGTGGCAACTTGCTGGCTCAGCGCTGGTTGCGCAATATGCAACATTTCAGCGGCCTGGGTCAGGCTGCCAATATCAACGATTTTTACAAAGTATTTGAGCCGTCTCAGATTCATGTGTACCTCCCGAATAGTTACGGCTTAGTAGTAGCAAGAAGCGCGCCAGATCATTTCACTATTATCAAAAAAAGTGCTCCCATGGCTTAACCCACTTAAAAATAAGTAAAAGCAATGGTGATAGCCGCAACAGTAACAATACTAATTCCCCACCATGAACCGCTACCCACCCGTAACGTGGCCCACTCGCACCAAAGTAGTGCAAAGATTGCTATCTGAAAGTGCATTCCTGAACAATGTCGACCATCGCCTGGTGTGAAAAACGCCGACTACCGCAATAATTTCAATAATTTGATTATAAGTTCAGCAAACAGTCATCCCCAGCGCTATCATGCTTTGACAAGCACTCAGGCTGCCGCTATCATCCACACCACTTAGCGATTCCTCTGTAGTTCAGTCGGTAGAACGGCGGACTGTTAATCCGTATGTCACTGGTTCGAGTCCAGTCAGAGGAGCCAAATTCAACGCCTTGCAGTTCATAAAGAACTGCGAGGCGTTTTTCTTTGTATGGCCCGACACTCCGTTATGTCATCGCCGTGCTGTCAGGTTCAGGTTCATCATCGTGGAGGCATTAATCAGATATGACGTCAGATAATGATTAATGTTCAGCCTAATAAGCCGTGATAATCAGCCCATGTTAATTAAGCAGTATTAATTATCTGCTTATAATAGAAAAACTAACGTGACAATCAATTATTGTTATTTTCCTGCTGCTTATTTTATTTCTTACTTAGAATAAAACCTGATACAAAAGTCAATAAACCGGCCCGAGAATAATACCTGTACAGACTTATATCCCCTCCCCTATACTCGCGATAATGCGCTACCGGCCAGCCGATATTGACTATCACAATCTTATGCAAAAAGAGCGGTAAGACATCCTACCTTCAGTGCCGCGCACGCATCGGGTAAGGAATAATAGACAATAAAAGTCGGCTAAGAGGTTATTTTTCACACCACTATTAATTACCGTAATAAATCACAAGGATGAAATTACATCAGAGAATTCTGGTGCACACAGGAGGGAGTCATGAGGATATTTTTATCCACGCTGGGATCTGCCGGAGATGTTTATCCATTCATTATAATAGGTGAAGCATTAAAGAATGCCGGACTGGAGGTTTACCTTTGTACCAATCCTTATTTTGAAAAAACGGCAAAAGAAAGAGGATTACAGTTTATCCCGGTAGGTAGTAGCGAGGAATATTTACGTGCCGTTAATTCACAACGCTTATGGAATCAAAAATCCGCATTCAGTGAAATGGTGATGTATATGAATGCCCAACAGCAAGCCGCTTATGATGCGCTGGAACCGTGGGTCGACAGTAACTCGGTCATTCTCACCTCTCTCTGGTCGTTCTCCGCCAAAATGTTCAGCGAAACCCGTGGCTGCTGTGTTATCCCGGTGCGCGTCACGCCATCAACATTTATCTCCAGTTACGATCCCCCCTATCACCGCCAACTGGCCTGGGGCCGTCTGTTACCGATTCGGCTGCGCCGCCTGTTTTTGCATCTCGCAGAGAAATACCTGATTGACAGAACACTGGCACCTTTTATCAATCGCTTTAGAAATCAACTACGATTACCGCGTATCGAACGTGTACTGACCTCCTGGGCACATCGTACGGACTCGACGTTACTGTGTTTGTTTCCTGAGTGGTTCGCCTCCCCCTTGCCAGACTGGCCGCCACATATCCGTCAGGTAGGATTTCCGTTGTTTAACCTGCTGGATAATCAGCAAGATGACTCTCTGGCGCAGTTTATTGCACAGGGGCCGACCATCATGTTTATGCCGAGTTGGGCGCTCAGTAGCAAACAGGCATTGATGGTTTCTCTGGTAAAAAAAATCCGCCGACGTGGTTATCAATGTTTAATCGTTGGCAAGCCCAATGATGACTTAGCAAACGATACCGGTATCCGTATCGAACGCCATGTCAATCTGAACCACTACTTGCATCGGTGTGCGGCCATTATCCATCACGGCGGTATCGGTACGATGGCGCAATCCTTCGCCGCCGGTATCCCCCAATTGGTGATACCCAGTGCCTTTGATCAGTTCGATAACGCGCGTCGGGTGACAGCCATGAAGTGTGGTGCCTGGCTTAAAGACAACGAGATCGACAGGTTCGAGGAGACATTACACCAACTGCTGGACGACCCCGAGATCGCAGAGAATTGCCAGCGCATTCGCCAGCAATGCCTTCCCGGGCAGGTTGTCGGTGAGCAAATCGTCACAACGGTATGCGATGCCTATGCCAGGCATACCGCAAAATCCCATTCATCCCCAGGTTAATCCCTCTTCGGGTCATGCTCTACTGAACACACCGTTGGACTCACGCCTTATCAGGCTAAGACAGCACAAATCGGTAACATTCTTGATGATTTTCCAGGTATTGCATGCTGTCGCAGCTACACTGAAAGCGTCATCGTGTTCAGCAATAAAGTGGCACGCGGCATGCATTATAGAGACACAACCACAACGATACTCAAAGACAACAACATCAATCCGGTAACAAGGGGGTTTTATGGCATCGGGAAAATGGCTGCTACCGTTAAGTCTGACGGCATTACTGGTCAGCGGTGCAGTCCACGCGGTTTCCATACCGGCAGTGGAAGCGAAAAACGGTATGGTGGTCACCTCACAGTACCTCGCATCACAAGTTGGTGTCGATATTCTGAAAATGGGGGGGAACGCCATTGATGCGGCGGTAGCGGTCGGTTATGCGCAGGCCGTCGTCAATCCCTGCTGCGGCAACATCGGCGGTGGTGGATTTATGACAATCCATCTGGCAGATGGTCAGGATACGTTTATCAATTTCCGTGAAACAGCGCCTGCCGCCGCGTCCGCCAATATGTATCTGGATGCGAACGGCAACGTTAAAAAGGATGCCAGTCTGTATGGCTATCTGGCAGCGGGTGTTCCCGGTACGGTACTGGGGCTGGAAACGGCCCGCGAAAAATACGGCAAGCTGACCCGCGCGCAGGTTATGGCACCGGCCATCAAACTGGCGCGAGAAGGTTTTGTTTTGACACGCGGCGATACTGATATCCTCGACACGACTGTCAAACGGTTTAAGCAAGATCCCGAGTCTGCGCGCATTTTTCTGCGCCCGGACGGCTCCGCCTTACAACCGGGCGACCGACTGGTACAGACTGACTTAGCCAACACATTACAGGCGATATCCGACAAAGGCCCTGATGCGTTCTACCACGGCACCCTTCCTCAGGTTATCGAGGAAGCGTCCAAAAAAGGGGGGGGTATCCTGACAGCGGCCGATTTCGCCAACTATCGGGTAACGGAAACCAAACCTATCACCTGTAGCTATCGCGGTTATCAGTTCATCTCATCACCACCGCCCAGTTCCGGTGGGATCACGATGTGTGAAACACTCAATATTCTCGAAGGTTACGACCTTAAGAGTATGGGATTTAACTCGGCGCAAGCTATCCATGTGATGACTGAAGCCATGCGACACGCTTACATGGACCGCAACACCTATCTGGGTGACCCGGCATTCGTTAAAAACCCCACGGAACGGCTGTTGAGCAAAGACTATGCAGCCCAAATCCGCAAAAAAATCGACGAGACCAACGCCACACCGTCTGAACAGGTCAAACCCGGCATGGAACCGCATGAAAAACCGGAAACCACCCACTATTCGATCGTCGATAATCTGGGGAATGCCGTCTCTACCACTTATACGGTGAACGGCCGCTTCGGCGCGGTCGTTATCGCTCCCGGCACCGGATTCTTCCTTAACGACGAGATGGATGACTTCACTGTCAAAGTCGGGGAGAAGAACCTGTATGGACTGGTGCAAGGAGAACGCAACGCCATTGCCCCGGGTAAACGCCCGTTGTCGTCAATGAGCCCGTCACTGGTGACCAAAGACGGCAAAATCTTCCTGGTACTGGGCTCACCGGGTGGGTCGCGGATTATCAGCATTACGCTGCAAAGCGCGCTGAATATTCTTGATTTTGGCATGCTGCCGCAAGAAGCGGTGGATGCACCGCGCATCCACCACCAGTGGTTACCCGATGAGGTGTACTACGAACAACGAGGTCTGTCAGCCGATACCCTCAAGCTGTTAAAAGAACGCGGCTATAAAATGGTAGAACAGACCCCTTGGGGTGCCACCGAACTGATCATGGTCGGTCTGCCCGGTGTGGAGGGAGTCATCCCTGCTAACTCCGGCAACGACTCAGCCGTGTCTGGCAAGGTTCGTGAAGGGTATCTGTACGGCGCCAACGATTCACGCCGACCCGCCGGCGCCGCTATCGGTTACTGATAACCCGGTAACCACGCTTGTTCTGTAGTTTGTTCTGTACTACGGGTGTCCGGTACCACGCCGGGCGCCCGCTCCGAGAGTCGAAATACCCCTACGGCCTGCACCAGTTCTTCTGCCTGCCCACTCAAACTTCCCGCTGCTGCCGCCATCTCTTCGACCAGCGCCGCGTTTTGCTGGGTCGTGCGCTCCATGCTCACCACCGCCTCGCCAATCTGCGATACGCCACTACTCTGTTCGTGGCTGGCTGAGCTGATCTCCCCCATAATGTCGGTCACCCGGCGGATACTATTGACCACATCATGCATGGTACTACCGGCTTTATCAGCCAGCGTGCTGCCGCTTTCGATGCGCTCGACACTGCTGGAAATCAGCGTTTTGATCTCACGGGCTGACTCTGCACTGCGCTGCGCCAGCGCCCGCACCTCACCCGCCACCACCGAGAATCCACGACCTTGTTCACCGGCACGGGCCGCTTCCACCGCCGCATTCAGCGCCAGAATGTTGGTTTGAAACGCGATACCGTCGATAACACTGATGATGTCAGCAATACGCTGGGCGCTATCATTGATCTCCCGCATGGTGTCCACCACCTCAGTGACCACGCTTCCACCCTGCTCCGCCACCTGACTAGCCGTCTGGGCCAGCTGATTTGCCTGACGGGCATTATCCGCATTCTGTTTCACCGTCGCGGATAGTTGCTCCATCGACGCGGCCGTCTGCTCCAGCGCGCTAGCCTGGGATTCCGTACGTGCAGACAAATCATGATTGCCATGCGCGATTTCACCACTGGCCATCCTCACCGATTCAGCACCATGACGCACCTGTGTGACAATGCGTCCCAGACTTTCCTGCATATGCGACAACGTATTGAGTACGACGGTAATTTCATCACGCCCACGGACGATGATCGGGTAGGTTAAATCGCCATTCGCGACGGCTTCGGCGGCTGATTGTGCCTGCAACAGACTGCGGACGATGCCACGTACCATCAACCAGCCAAATACCACCGCGCCGCTAATACCGGCCAGCACCGCCAGAATAGCCAGCGTTTTTAGCCACTGGTAACGCTGCACAGAGTCGGTGTATTCCTCTTTAGCCACATCAACTTGCAACGTCACCAGTTGGCTGAGTATGGCATGGCTTTGTTTTTCCAGCGGGCTGACTTTGCTGTCATAGAGACGCATTGCCTGTTCCATTTGTCCGGCACGGATCGCTGAATCAGTAGGTTGTATCCCCTCGCGGTTATAGCGTTGCAAATTCTCAGCGAATTGATCCGCCAGACGCGTTTCATCCGGTGTCAAATATGTTGCACGGTACTCACGCCACACCTGATCGATCCGGGTCGTATTCTGATTGAGTTCTTCAACGCGTTGTTGTTTATTGCCCGCGTCCGGTAATAACAGCATATCCATCAGTAATATCCGATTACGCTGCATCAGCCATTCCATCTTTTCCAGTTGGGCCAGTACCACCGTGCGGTCTTCATACACGGTCTTAAGCGAGTGATTGGCCTTTTCTGCGGTAAACATGCCGATAGCGCCCATGATTAGGATGCCCAACGATAGCATCCCGGTGAAACTCCATAATCGTGTCGAAATTTTCATTGTTGCAAAGCCTGTGCTGTGTAATGTCGTCTGTTGTTATGTCTTCATTGACCATATGGCTATCCCGTACTTATCCGGTCGGGAAAATGTTTTTCTGCGAGGTGACGCGAAAACAAGAGATGAACTATATATAAAACCTTGTAATGACAGAAGGTTATCAATTTTCACACCCGGCGAATAAAATAGAATGGAATGGCATTTCACAAGCAGAATCGCATCGCTGTTACCGCTTTTCAGAACGGTAAATGTTACTTATGTTATTGAAGGCCGCCATTTATAAAAAACATCGGAAATTATTTTTTATAGTGATCGGTGATTGAGAAGAAACACTTATGATTGATAGCCACCCTATGGCACCTGTTCGGAGAAAGGAATTCATGTCGCATACCCTGTTACTGCCCCCACCGTTGCATCCGGGCGACACCATCGGTTTTTTCTCCCCCTCTTCACCGGCAACGCACTTCGCGCCGGCCCGTTTTGAGCGGGCGAAATCTTTTCTCCAACAGCACGGTTACCGCCTGCGTGCCGGTTCGCTGACCGGTAAAAGCGATTACTACCGCTCCGGCAGTATTGCCGCCCGTGCCGACGAGCTGAATACGCTGATTCGCGATCCGGCGGTACGCTGCATCATGTCGACTATCGGCGGTAACAACAGCAACGCACTGCTGCCCTATCTCGACTACGACGCACTGTGTCGGGATCCTAAAATCATCATCGGTTACTCCGACGTGACCGCGTTATTACTGGGTATTTATGCCCGTACCGGACTGGTGACGTTTTACGGCCCCGCGCTGGTGGCCTCGTTTGGCGAATTCCCACCGTTGGTAGACGAGACCTTTGCCAGTTTCGTCGCACTGACCAGCACTGTGCAGCCCAGCCAAACATATGCTCCGCCATCACGCTGGACCGACGAACGGGTGGACTGGAACCAGCAGTCACGTGCCAAAACCACCTATACCAACCAGTGGCGTTTTGAGGGCAGCGGTTCGTATCAGGGGCGACTTATCGGTGGCAATCTCAACACCATGGCCGGGATCTGGGGCAGCCCGTTTATGCCGGAAATTAATGAGGGCGACATTCTGCTGCTGGAAGACTCGCTTAAGGACATCTCCACCGTAGAGCGCGCCTTTGCGCACTTGAAACTCTGCGGCGTGTTTGAGCGGGTGGCCGCCGTGATCCTGGGTAAACACGAATTGTTCGATGACAAGGGCAGCGGCCGTGATTCGTTAACCGTATTACGCGAGGTGCTTAAGGGACAACCGCTGCCAGTACTGGCGGATTTCGACTGCTGCCATACCCACCCGATGTTAACAATGCCACTCGGGGTACAGGTCAGCGTCGATTTCGACGCAGGCCAGGTCAGACTGTGTGAACCCTGGCTACATCAGCCCTGATCCGTCGATAAACATGCGGTGAAGCTGGTCAGAAAATCCGTCAGCCATTCCGGCTGTGTGCCGGGCCGGTGCACCAGATAATAGGCTGCTCCCGTCTTCACCGTACTGCTGAAGGGCATCACCAACCGCTGGCGGCGGAGATCTTCTTCTACCAGCGTCACATCGGCAATCGCAATCCCAAACCCTTGAATCGCGGCACTGATCGCTAAATCCATCGTATCGAACTGCTGATGACGACGCATTACCTGCTCGCTGATGCCCTGCGTTTTGAGCCACAATTTCCAGTCACGCTGATCCTGGGTGGGATGCAGTAACGTCAACCGGGACAGTTGCTCCGGCATCAGTGTCGTCTGCCCAACTGACAGCAAGTGCGGTGCCAGTACTGGCGAGAGTACCTCGTCAAACAGCTTGCCGTCATGTTGCGTCGGTGCTGAATGTGGCGCAAATACCACCGCCACATCGAAATCTTCATGACGAAAATCGACCCCGTGTTCGGTAGTGGTGGTTAGGGCAACATGGATATCCGGCCGTGACTGCTCCAGCAGCATCAAATGTGACACCAGCCAGCGCATGGCGCAGGTCGGCGCTTTCATGCGGATCGAGCGACTTTCACGCACCTGATCGGTTACCCGAAACAGTTGCTCGAACACCTCACGGACGTCTGGCAGTAGCTGGCTGCCCTGCGGGGTGAGCCGCAAACCGCGCGCATGACGCTGAAACAGTGCAAACCCCAGCCACGCTTCCAGTGACGCGATTTGACGGCTTACCGCCCCCTGGGTCACAAACAGTTCCTCTGCCGCCCGAGTGAAATTGAGATGGCGGGCGGTGACCACAAACGCGTGTAGCGCATTGAGTGGCGGAATACGTTTATTCATGTTCAGCAATGCCCTTTGGCCGGTAGCCATAAGTAAATTGATTACATAACTATGCAGAAAAGTCGGCACTACCTCTGACCTGTTAATCCTGCATTACTGGTACTAATGGCCGCTCATTTCATCAAGTATGCGGCTCATCATCACAGCAACTTATCGCTGACAGAGGATAAAATCACCAGGAAAGGCCTCAAGCCATGCATTTTTCTCATGGCTATTATGACAACAATTCGATTGTGGTACTACTACCGGCAACGTCTAATGCATGAATAGTTATTCATTTATTACGTTTTGACGTACTGTGTTATTAACGTCTCGTGTTACTAACGTACGAGTATTAACGGCAACCCACGGAGATCACGTATGCCGATTCACACCCCGGTGCGCTTTAGTTCCAAATTACCGGATGTAGGAACCACTATCTTCACCGTCATTGGTCAGTTATCCAGCCAGTATAACGCCATTAACCTGTCACAAGGCGCGCCCAGTTTTCCGTGCTCTCCCGAGTTGATCGCCGGGGTGACGCGCGCCATGACCGCTGGTCATAATCAATACGCATCGATGTCCGGACTGGTGTCGCTCAAAGAGGTGGTGGCGGAAAAAGTGCGGCGTTTGTACGGCCAGCATTATGACGCCGGGCAGGAGGTCACGATCACCGCCAGCGCCAGCGAAGGGCTCTACTCCGCTATTTCTGCATTGGTACACCCGGGCGATGAGGTCATTTATTTCGAACCCTCCTTTGACAGCTACGCGCCAATTGTGCGACTGCAAGGCGCGACACCGGTTGCACTGAAACTGGCGTTACCGGGTTTTAGCATTGATTGGGATGAAGTTCAGGCCGCCATCACGTCACGCACCCGCATGATTATCATTAACTCGCCCCATAACCCGAGTGGTCAGGTGCTGAGTGCCGATGATCTGGCGCAACTGGCTCGCCTGACGCGCAACACCGATATCGTGATCCTGTCTGATGAAGTCTACGAACACGTGGTCTTTGACGGGCAGCAACACCACAGCATGGCAACCCACAGCGAGCTGGCTGCGCGCAGTGTGATTGTCTCCTCGTTTGGCAAGACGTTTCACGTCACGGGCTGGCGCGTCGGTTACTGTCTGGCCCCGGCAGCGCTGATGGATGAGATCCTTAAAATCCACCAGTTTATGATGTTCTCCGCCGACACGCCGATGCAGTATGCCTTTGCCGAGTACATGGCGGACCCCGCGACTTATCTGTCGTTGGGGCAGTTCTATCAACAAAAACGCGATCTGCTCACGCACGCGTTGCAAGGTAGCCCCTTTGAATTGCTGCCTTCTGCCGGATCCTTCTTCATACTGGCCAGCTTCGCGCATTTCAGCGATGAGAGCGACAGCGATATGGTCAAACGACTGATTGTCGAGCACGGCGTGGCGACTATTCCGCTCTCGGCGTTTTACACCGATGGTACGGATAATAAATTAATTCGTCTTTCCTTCTCTAAAGATGACGCTACGCTACTGGCGGGTGCAAAAGCCTTGTGTCAGGTAACAGGTCGTTAATAGGTCGCCACGTACCCGTCATGTGTACATAGAGAGCGCTGTACCTGGCTGTTACCTGAGGCCACCGTTGTTTAATCATGATTTGAACACTACTTATTGATTCACCGGAGATCGTTCCCACTATGAAAAAACTAAGCATACTGATGTTGTCACTGGGGTTGTTGTCCTCTTCCGTTGCACTGGCACAAACTGAATTGCGTTTCGGTCTGGAAGCGGAATACCCGCCGTTTGAGAGTAAAAACGCCAAAGGGCAACTGGAAGGGTTCGATATCGATCTGGGCAACGCCATTTGTAAGGCCGGTAACTTCAAATGCAGTTGGGTAGAAACCTCCTTTGATGCCCTGATCCCGGCACTGCAGGCCAAAAAATTCGACGCTATCAACTCCGCTATGAACATCACGGAAAAACGTAAAGAAGCGATCGACTTCACCCAGCCTATCTACCGTATTCCGACACAGTTAGTCGGCAAACCCAATACCGGTCTGGCCCCGACGGCCGAAGCGCTGAAAGGCAAAAATATCGGTGTGTTGCAGGGCTCGATTCAGGAAGTGTATGCCAAGGCGCACTGGGAGCCGAAAGGTGTGACGGTGACAAGCTACAAAGATCAAAACCTGGCCTATGACGACCTGGCGGCAGGCCGTCTGGACGGCACGCTGGTGATGGCGGCGGCAGGTCAGTCCGGTTTCCTGGATAAGCCAGAAGGTAAAGGCTACGCCTTTATCGGCGGACCGGTAGAAGACACCTCGATTCTGGGCAGCGGCATCGGTTTCGGCCTGCGCAAAGGCGATGAAGCCTTAAAAACCGAACTGGACAAGGCTATCAAACAAGTGAAAGACGATGGCACCGTCGAGAAACTGGCGAAACAATACTTCCCCGGTTTCGACGTACGAGTGCAATAACAACCGTTATCACCGACTCATGCACTGAAAGACAGCTATAACATGACAAGGCCCGCATCATATATGCGGGCCTTATTGCATTTAACCAACCAAACGCGGAAAGATGCCTGTTACGGCAACGGCAAATCCTTCAACCGTCCGGGATGTTGTTTGACGATATCCCAAGGCAGGATTTCCCAGCCGGACCCTTTGCACAGCGACGTAAAATTAGAAGTCATGGTCTGAAAATAGATGCCTTGGGGTGTCAGGCTCCAGGGCGCGTTCGCCCACACCTCCGATGAACTGTAGTCACAAACATCTTCGCTTTCATCATCCGTCGCCGCGGTCTGTTTCGGATAAAGCCGGACAAACTCAGCCGCCAGCCATGTCGGCAAGTTTTCTTGCAAATAATCATCTGGGATGGCCGAATCATCCGGCACCGGTGATTCGCCTACCCACATCAAATCAGACAGCGTCAGCCAGCTCGCATCAGAGACACGCAAATTATGGGGCGATACATCCATATAACCGTGTGCGCCGCCGCAGCTCCTGTCGCCGGATACCACATAGCTGATCATTTTCTCTGATAGCAGGCTAATCTTTACCTTGTCATCTGAATGTTCACACTGCGTAGCGGCCATCACCGTCCGCCAGAAGCTCTCTCGTAGCGCAGCGTTCAAGGCAGCAAGCTGTTCCGCCGGATAGCCAGAGGTTAACTGAAACATCGACAGCTTAGCGCTCGGTTCCTGCCACCACTCCACGTTATAGCCGTTGACGACGCCCTGTTTGACCATCACCGGCTCGGCCGTTGCACGCAACAGATAGTCATAAGGCGAGACTTGGTAGAGTGACTGCATAAAGGGCGACAATCCGGCGGTAGCTATCGGTGCTATTGGCGACAGTACCACAGTGATCGGTGTCCCCTGCCCCTGACGCCACTCGCCCTGCCAGCCGTTATTATTGGCAGGTTGTAACGTGATGACCGGGCTGTTGGTGGGCTTTGCCTCAGCATCGGCCTCGTCGTCATTCTCCAACGCATCGACATCGACATTCAGCGTCAACTGCCCTTGCTTGCTGTGCTGACCATTAATATGGTGAGTCACTCGCTCTGGGGTAGTGAAATAGCGACTCTCCACACGCCCATCTACGTTAACATCCAACTCCATCACTACCGGCGTTGTCCCCAGCGTGCCGTTATATATTACAGGCTTGGCCTGAGCCATCTCCACCAGACAAACGAAACCCAGCACCACTATCCTTGAGGCTAATGTTAATAAATTCATATTAAATAAACAGATAAGAAAGAAAGCCGATACTATAACGGAAATAGATTAAGCATCGTAATCAAAAACCATACAGTATTCTGATCCTATCCCAAATAATTCGAGTTGCAGAAAGATGGGTATATACAGGGAATCACAATGAGTACCCCGGTCTGGATACACGCAAACCGGGGCATTCGTCGTGCATATTAAGGTAGCGGCAAATTCTTCAAACGACCAGGATGTTGCTTCACGACACTCCACGGTACGATGGCCCAGGGAGCATCATCACAAACGCTGTCACTCGTCGGGAAAGTCGGGTGGAAAAGAATGCCCTGAGCAGTCAGGCTCCATGTTGGAAACATCCAGACCTCAGGCCGCCGATAATCACACAGAGTATTACCTCCACCACTATTTACCGTATTAGCCATTCTTGCTGGATACATCACAGAGAATTGCTCAGCCAGCCAATGTGGGAGTATTCCATCATTGTAATCTTTCGGTTCCAACGTATTATCTGGTGCTGGCTGCTCGCCAACCCAGAACAAATCCTTTAACTCCATATGACTAGCATCACTAGCATATAGGCTTTCACTTCTAACACCAGAGTTATAACCATTGCCACAGCTTTCACTGCCAGCGATAGAGTAACTCACTACCCAAGGTAGTAACTGGTTGATGTTTACTTGCTCAGTATAGGAGCCTTTATCTGTCCCTTGCATACAACGGTAGTAATTTAATACCTCCTGCCACAGTTCCTTGCGCAACATCGCATTCAACCCCGACAATTGTTCTGCCGGATAGCCGCTGCGTAACTGAAATGTCGTCATGCCAGATAATGGATCCCGCCACCATTCCACATCATACCCATTCACCGTTTCCTGCTTTGTCATAACTGGCTCAGCTCTTTCATGCCGCAGGTATTCATAACGTGAATGCTGATACGCCTGTTGCATAAACGGTGAGGCTGTCGCAGGCAATTCGGTAACCAGAGACAGCACCACCGGATAGGATTTACCTTTACCGTTGCGCCATTCGCCCTGCAAGGTGTTCTGATCGCGGCTACGCAGCACCATCACCGGTATCGGATCTTTGCCAGCCAGTGCTTGTTGCTCATCCATCGAATCATCGCCTTCCGACAGCACCAGATTGCCCTGTACATCCTGTGAGCCGGATAATCCAATGTCTTTGCGGTATTTAGTATAAAAATAACGCCCATTAATACTTTGGTTCTCTGGCTGACCGGGGGCGTTATACAGCTCCACCACAATGGTGGTATTGCCTATAGTGCCGCGATAAACGGGAAAATCATCGTCAGCCTGAGTGACCCCAACCAGACAAACGAAACCCAGCACCACTATCCTTGAGGCTAATGTTAATAATTTCATATTAAATAAACAGATAAGAAAGAGAGCTGATACTATAACGGAAATAGATTAAGCATCGTAATCAAAAAAATAGAAGACTATACAGGTCATTGATGGTGCAGCTTTTCCCCTACGACGATCAGGGGATGGATGTGATTGGTGATAATCCTTCACAGTTAAGCGATCTCTACCAGCGTTTCAACCACTACCTGCTGGATAACGACCGTCCGCTGATGGACCGCTATTACGGTGCCTAATATCTTCAGATTTAAAGTACAAAAACGCCAATATCCTCACGGAATAGTCCACACGCCTCAATGGCAATTTTCCCCCCACGCTCTATGCTATGACGAGTCAGGGAAAACGCTGACGCGACGCGCGCCGACGTTATCCTGGTGATTTTTTTCACACAAAAAGGACAACACCATGAATCAAATCAAATTGTTAGGTATTTCCGGCAGTCTGCGTAAAGCCTCTGCCAACCGGGGATTGCTGCGTGCCGCGCAGTCGGTACTGCCCGCTTATGCCACGCTGGATATTGCCGACCTGCTGGATGTACCGTTTTATAACGCTGATTTGACTGAGGTACCTGAATCCGTGCAGCGCATCGCCCGTCAGGCCAGTGAGGCGGATGGTTTTGTGTTCGCCTGTACCGAATACAACTACTCCATGGCACCGGCACTGAAGAATATTCTGGACTGGTTATCCCGCTTGCCGGATACCACCATTTTAAGCGGTAAACCGGCAGCATTGATGGGTGCGGGCGGCGGTATGGGTACCTCGCGAGCGCAGTATCATTTGCGCCAGAGTTGCGTCTACCTGAATGTGCATGTGCTGAACAAGCCGGAAGTTTTCGCTAACGCTTTTGCTGGTGGTTTCGACGATCAGGGCAACCTGAAAGATGAAAACATTACCGTTCTGATTGCCGAGCAAATGAATGCGCTTGTCGATGAGATCGGGCTCAGAAGATAACACATCCTTTCATCAGGCTACCGCCCACTGTCGGGCGGCAGTCGCTTATGCCGCCACCGTTCCCACTTTCATCATCGCTTCGCTGGCCACCGTCAGTGCCGGATGGCGACAAAAACGCACCACTTCGCCGACCACTAACAAGCTGGGCGACTGCGGCTGATAACGCGCCATCAGTGCAGGCAAGGTCGCAAGCGTCGCGGTCATCACGCGTTGCTCCGGCTGTGTGCCACGCTCAATAATCGCCAGCGGCGTACTGGCAGGCAGGCCGTGTGCTATTAACTTCTGGCACAGACGGCTGGCATGACTCAGCCCCATATAAAACACCAGTGTTTGCTGGCCTGCGCCCAGGGTTTCCCAGTCCAGTTGCGGCTCGCCATCACGGGCATGGCCGGTAATAAACCGTACCGATTGAGCACAATCCCGGTGCGTCAGCGGCAACCCTACCGCCGCCGCACAGCCGGTCGCGGCGGTAATCCCAGGTACCACATGGCAACGCACACCCTGTTGATGCAGGTAATCCATTTCCTCACCGCCACGCCCGAAAATAAACGGATCGCCGCCTTTTAAGCGCACGACACGCTGCCCGGCTTGCGCCAGTTCCATCAACAGTTGATTGATTTGCGGTTGTGGCAGTGCGTGGTTGCCCTGCTGTTTACCGACATCAATGCGCAAAGTGTCACGCGCTACTAACGCCATAATGTCGGCGGAAACCAGCCGGTCATGCACGACCACATCCGCCTGCTGAATCACTCGCAGCGCCTTGATAGTCAGTAATTCGGCATCGCCGGGACCGGCACCCACCAGCCAGACATCACCTGCCAGTAACGGCTGGCGTTGATGGCCCTGCGCCATCAGCGTATTCAGAGTAAGGTTCATAGAATGACTCCTTCTTCCGGGCGCGGCTCAGCCCGCCCGGCGTAATGTGTCTGGCGTCGCATACTGTTGCAGCAACGCCTTCAGTTCCGGTACGCAAGATCCGCAGTTAGTCCCGCACTGTAGCTGTTCACCCAGTTGCGTCACGCTGTGGCACCCCTGACGGATAGCGTCGATAATGCGCTGCTCACCAACCGCGAAACAGCTGCAAATGGTCGCGCCTTGCGGTGTTTCCCCCTGTGGGGCACACCCCGCCAGCAACGCCAGTCGATCAGACGACTGCTGTGGCGGTACGGTAAATGCCGCCAGCACCGCTTCACGCGCCAGTTGCGGACGATGCGCCCCCACATAAAGCGCCACGGCGACCTGTGTGCCTCGCCAGCCAATCGCATGAAACAGCCGGTCGTCCCCCTGAGCCTGCTGAAATTCAACGTCGCTCAGGTCATATTGCCGGGTCAGCCAGTCGAGCCAGTGTTCCGGTGTGCGCTCGTCGGCGATCACGTAATGCGACACCCCGTCCGCAGTCACTCGACTCCAGTAGCCACAGTCCGGTACGGCGACATCGCCGCGGACAAACAGCTCGCCGAACCAGACGGCGGGCCAGCGTTGGATGCGTACTCGCGCCTGCTTGCTTTCCGGCTGACCGGAGTAAGGGTCAGTCACTGCCGCCACCAGGCTATCGACGCGCGCCTGTGCGCTGAATTGCCGGTTCCAGTGCATGGGCACAAAAATGCTGCCGGGCTGCTGACCACGCTGAACCTGCGCCCGCGCCAACATCCAGCCGGACCCGGCGCTGATACGCACCAGTTCACCATCGTGTACACCGGCGTTAAGCGCATCCTGCGGGTGCAGATCGCAGTAAGGTTCCGGCAAATGCTGCATCAGACGCGCCGCCTTGCCGGTGCGGGTCATGGTGTGCCACTGGTCACGTACCCGCCCGGTGTTGAGCACCAGTGGATACGCCGGGGACGGTGGATTGACCGGCAGCTGTGGGGTGATTGCCAGCAGCCGCGCCTTACCGTCTGGATGCCAGCAGCGGCCATCGGCGTATAAGCGTGCGGTACCGCTATTGGCATGAGGGGGCACCGGCCATTGTACCGGGGTAAGTTGCTGCCAGTGCTCATCGCTGAGCGTTGCCAGCGCGCTGATATTGAAAGCACGCTGCCCCTGATTCTCAAACCCGGATAACGCGGCATGTTCACGGAAAATTTGCGCCGGGTGGCGGTAATCAAACGCCTCGCCAAACCCCATACGCGTCGCGACCTGCGACACAATCCACCAGTCTGCTTTCGCCTCGCCCGGCGCAGGCAAGAACGCGCGTTGGCGGGAAATACGTCGTTCGGAATTGGTGACCGTGCCGTCTTTTTCTCCCCACGCCAATGCCGGTAGCAGGATATGGGCGCATTCGGTGGTATCGGTATGGCGCATCACATCAGAGACAATCACCAGCGGGCAGCGCAACAACGCCTGCCGCACGCGATCGGCCTCCGGCATTGACACCACCGGGTTGGTCCCCATGATCCACACCGCCTTCACCTGCCCGGCTTCGATGGCGCGGAACAAGTCCACCGCCATCAGCCCCGGTGCCGAAGCCACCCGGTCACTGCCCCAGAAGCGGCCAACCCGCGACACCTCTTGCGGGCTGAACCCCATGTGCGCCGCCAGTTGGTTCGCCAACCCGCCCACTTCCCGGCCCCCCATGGCATTCGGCTGACCGGTAATCGAAAACGGGCCACAACCTGCACGACCGATACGGCCGCTGAACAGATGCACATTGATAATCGCGTTGCATTTGTCGCTACCGGAAGCAGACTGGTTAATCCCCTGCGAGTAGAGCGTGACTACCTTGCCGGTCTCACTAAACCACTGGTAAAAGCAGGTGATGTCCTCGTGTCGTAACCGGCAGAATTGCGCCACCTGTTCTACCGTCCACTCATCGGTCGCCGCCAGCGCCGCTTCCACACCGCTAAGCGCATCGGGCAACGGCGCGGATTGCTGCGCCAGCCAGCGCAGCAGTCCGTTGAACAACCCGGCATCGCTGCCGGGTGCCAGCGGCAGATGTAAATCTGCCGCATCGCAGGTAGCGGTATGGCGAGGATCCACCACCACGACCTTCATGTGTGGACGCTGTTGTTTGGCCTGCATCAGCCGTTGATACACCACCGGGTGCGCCCAGGCGGTATTGGAGCCGACCAGCACCACCAGATCCGCCTGTTCGATGTCCTCGTAGTTACCCGGCACCGCGTCGGCACCCAGCGCTCGTTTGTAGCCGATGACCGCTGAGGCCATGCACAGCCGGGAATTGGTATCCATGTTGGCGCTGCCAATGAATCCTTTCATCAGCTTGTTGGCGACGTAATAGTCTTCGGTCAGTAATTGCCCCGAACCGTAAAACGCCACCGCCTGCGGGCCGTGCTGCGCAATAATATCGCCGAGCGATTGCGCGACCCGGTCCAGCGTCTGATCCCAACTGACGCGCTGCCCATCTACCAGCGGCCATAACAACCGCCCTTGTAGACTCAGCGTGTCGCCAAGCGCTGAACCTTTGACGCACAACCGTCCCTGATTAGCCGGGTGCTGGCTGTCGCCTTTTATGGTCACCCTCCCGTCCGGTTGCGCCGTGGCAATCACGCCGCAACCCACGCCGCAATAAGGACAAGTGGTGCGACAGTCGGTCATAACGCCTCCGCCATATCGGTCGCTACCACCTTCATCGGTTCATCAGCCACCCAGATACGATCCTGAACGACACGTACCGGCCAGACGCGTACCCGCAACTGACTGTCATCCGGGCTGACACCATCACACAAACGCAAACGTTTTTTGTACAACGGCGAAATCACCACCGGCTCACCGTCCACGTCGCCGACAATGCCGCGCGACAGCACGTTAGCACCGCTTCCCGGCTCCAGGTTATCGAGCGCGAACACGCGTGCCGCCTGGCCCGGTTGCGACGCCGGGAGATGGAACAACGCCACCTGCCGATGCCCGACTCGCGCTGCCATCCCTGCATTCGCCGGGATATCGCTGAGGAAACCGACGCACTGCCAGCCATCGGCCCCGAGGGTCTCGGATACGGTGATCGGTTTTTTCTCCTCTAAACGTGCCGGGCGAATCTGACCACGTTCGGGGACCATCACCACCGCCTCATCCGGGGTGTCGCTGTTGAGGAAGGCGCGGAACAATGCCCGGTTTTCGTCATGCGCCAGTGTGGTTTGCCACTCGCACTGGTAGCTGTCGATAACATGGCGCATCTCGCTTTCCAGCTCATCGGCAATCCCCAGACTGTCGTCGATCACCACCTGACGCAGGTAATCAACGCCGCCTTCCAGATTATCCAGCCACACACTGGTACGCTGGAGCCGGTCTGCGGTACGGATGTAAAACATCAGCAGGCGGTCGATCAACCGGAACAGCGTCTCGGTATCCAGATCGCTGGCGAACAGGTCGGCATGGCGTGGCTTCATACCGCCATTACCGCACACGTACAGGTTCCAGCCTTTGTCGGTGGCAATCACACCGATGTCTTTACCCTGCGCTTCGGCGCACTCACGGGTACAACCGGAAACCGCCATCTTGAGCTTATGCGGCGAGCGCAACCCTTTGTAACGATGCTCCAGCGCAATCGCCAGCCCGGTGGAATCCTGCACGCCATAGCGGCACCAGGTTGACCCCACGCAGGATTTCACGGTACGCAGCGACTTGCCGTAGGCATGACCGGTTTCAAAACCGGCGTCGATCAGTTCCTGCCAAATAGCCGGCAGTTGTTCCAGCCGCGCCCCGAACAGGTCGACGCGCTGACCGCCGGTAATTTTGGTGTACAGGTGGTAGCGTTCCGCCACCTGACCGATGGCAATCAACCCTTTAGGCGTGATCTCCCCACCGGGGATACGCGGCACCACCGAGTAGGTACCGTCTTTTTGGATGTTGGCCAGAAAACGGTCATTGGTATCCTGCAACGGCACGTGTTCGGGTTTCAGCACATAGTCGTTCCAGCACGATGCCAGCATCGACCCCACCAGCGGTTTACAAATTTCACACCCCAGCCCGTGGCCGTGACGGGCGATCAACTCGCCGAAACTGTGGATACGGTTGACGCGGATCAGGTGGTACAGTTCCTGACGCGAATAGGCAAAGTGTTCGCAGATGTCTTTTTTCACCTCAATGCCTGACTGCTGCAACCGGTATTCCATCACCTGCTTGAGTAACGGCACACAACCACCGCAGCCAGTGCCTGCTTTGGTACAGGCTTTCAGTGACGCCAGATCGGTGCAACCGTTGTCTACCGCCGCGAAAATGTCCGCTTTGCTGACGTTGTGGCAGGAGCAAATCTGCGCGCTGTCCGGCAGTGCCGCCACCCCCAGCCCTTTCGGTGCCGCCCCATCCAATGCGGGCAGAATCAGGCTTTCCGGATGATCGGGTAACGTCATGTCGTTGAGTTTCATTTGCAGCAGTGTGCTGTAATCGCTGCTGTCGCCGACCAGCACCGCCCCCAGCAGTCGTTTGCCGTCTGCCGAGACAATGATTTTTTTGTAGACCTGATTCGGCTCGTCGTTCCACTGATAACTCTGGCTGCCTTCGGTGTTGCCGTGGGCATCACCGATTGACGCGACATCAACCCCCAGCAGCTTGAGCTTGGTGCTCATGTCAGCGCCGGTGAAAGACTGTTGCTGCTGTTCCTGCTGCGCCGATCGGGCCAGTTGGGCGGCAACGGTGCGCGCCATCTGGTAGCCCGGTGCCACCAGTCCGAATATCTGCCCTTGCCATACCGCACACTCGCCGATAGCGAAGATAGCGTCATCCGACGTCTGGCAATGATCGTCAATCACGATACCGCCACGCGTACCTATCTCCAGCCCAGCCTCACTCGCCAGACGAACGCGTGGGCGAATACCGGCGGAAAACAGTATCAGATCGGTTTCCAGCGACGTGCCATCGGCAAAGTTCATGCGGTGACGCGCCTGCTCGCCTGCCGTAATGGCGAGCGTTTCTTTGCTGGTGTGTACATGCAGACCCAACGCTTCGATTTTGCGCCGGAGCAACTGCGCGCCGCCATCATCCAGTTGCACCGCCATCAGCCGGGGCGCGAACTCCACCACATGGGTCTCCAGCCCCAGTTGGCGCAGTGCGTTAGCGGCTTCCAGCCCCAGCAGTCCGCCGCCCACGACGACGCCACTGCGTGATTCGCGTGCTTCGGCGGCAATCGCATCCAGATTGTCCAATGTGCGATAGACCAGACAGCCGGGGCGATCATTGCCTTTGATTGGCGGTACAAACGCATAGGAACCAGTGGCCAGCACCAGACGATCGTAAGGCGTTTCCTGACCATTCGCATCGCGCACACAGCGGCGCTGGCGATCGATGGCCATCACCTGACAGCCGGTACGCAGCTCAATACCGCTCTGCTCGAAAAAACCGTCACTGACCATCGACAGCGACTCGGCGCTGCGCCCGGCGAAATACTCGGACAAATGTACCCGGTCATAGGCCGGGTAGCGTTCTTCACCAAACACCACCACGTGATATTCCTGGTGCAGGCCGCGCTCCACCAGTTGCTCCAGAAAGTGGTGACCGACCATGCCGTGTCCCACTACCACCAATACGGGTTTACTCATAACAGAAATCCTTACGGCTTCAGGCCGTATGTCTATTTCAGGAAAAGAAAGACCAAATAAAAGCGATGACGGTGCCGATGGCAGCCTGGTCTCCATGGCCGCCAGCAGTTGCGGGCTGTCGTTGACATGACCGAACAGCAACGCACCGCACAACCGATCGTCGCGGAATATCAGACGGCGGTAATGACCGCCGAGTGGGTCTGACAATGAGTGAGTCTGATCGCCCGCCTGCGGATGCAGTTCTCCTGCGCTCACTACGTCAATCCCGGTTACCTTCAGGCGCGTGGCCAGCGGCGTCGGCACGTAATCCGCTACCGGCTGCCCGGCCAATCTGGCCGCCAGCACATCGGCCTGCGCCAGACAGGGGGCCACCAGCCCCACTGTCTCTCCATTGATTTCAGCGCATTCGCCGAGCGCGCTGATAGCCTCGTCGGTGGTACGCAACTGGCCATCCACCACAATGCCGCGTCCGCATGGCAGGCCGCTGTCGCGAGCCAGCTCACATACCGGCTGTACGCCGGTCGCCACCACTACCAGACCGGCAGGAAGACGCGTACCGTCGGCCAGCTCCACCGCCTCAACCTGGCCGCTCCCGCGCTTTTCATTACCGATAAACGACTCGATCTGCACACCGGTCAGGCAACGGATGCCACGCTCTCGCAACCGGGTAGCCAGTAAATCGCTGGCGACATCATCAAGCTGGCGCTCCATCAGCCGGGTGTGGCGATGTACTAACGTCACCTCGGCACCGTGCAGGCGCAATGCGGCGGCGGCCTCAATCCCCAATACCCCGCCACCTATCACCACCACTGGCGTCTTTTGCCGTACTGCCGCCCACATCCGCTCGACATCATCCAGTGTGCGAAACCCGGTTACTCCCGACAGGTTGATGCCCGGCCATGGCGGCATAAACGGACGGGACCCCGTCGCCAGTACCAGGTGGTCATACGCCAGACGGCGGCGGCCGGTGACCACCTCCCGCGCGGCCCTGTCGATACGCAGTACCGACTCACCGGTCAGGACGGTGACGTCCATCGACTCGGGCACCGGCTCCAACTGCGTTTCCTCAAACGTTTTTTCACCCCCCAACACCGACGAGAGCAGTACGCGGTTATAACTGGCACGCGGCTCACGATCGATGAGGGTGATGCGGTAGCGTTGCGCTGCAAGCTGCCCCAGTTTCTTTACCAGCCGGGCGCTGGACAGGCCGTTACCGATGACAACCAGATGCGCTCTCATCGCTCCCTCCCGTCAGGCCGCGTGCGGCTGCTTCTCGTAGAGGAAATGCAGTACCTGCTGGCGGTACTGGTGATAACGCGGGTCGTCCGCCAGCGCGACACGAGAACGCGGACGTTCCAGCGCTACCGTCATGATTTCCCCCACGGTCGCGGCCGGGCCATTAGTCATCATCAGCACCCGATCGGACAGCAGCACTGCTTCATCCACGTCATGGGTGATCAGCACGATGGTGGTATTCAGTTGCTGCTGAATATCCATCACCGCATCCTGCAAATGAGCACGGGTCAGCGCATCCAGCGCGCCGAAGGGCTCATCCATCAGCAACACTTTGGGTTTCATCGCCAGCGCACGGGCGATGCCCACCCGCTGCTTCATCCCACCGGAAATTTCATGTGGTCGCTTGTTCAGGGCGTGCCCCATGTGCACCAGTTCCAGGTTGTGGACAATCCACTCGTGCATTTCCGCCTTGGTCATCTGACCGCGAAACACCTGTTTCACCGCCAGCGCCACGTTGTCGTAGGTGGTGAGCCACGGCAGCAGCGAATGGTTCTGGAATACCACCGCCCGCTCCGGCCCCGGTCCGTCGATTTCACGGTTGTCGCACAACAGGCCACCGTGCGTCGGCAGCGTCAGCCCGGCAATCAGGTTAAGCAGTGTTGATTTACCGCAGCCGGAATGCCCAATCAGACTCAGGGTTTCCCCGGCATGAATATCAAAGCTCACGTTATCAAGCGCCACGAACGAACCGTTGGCGGTGGAGAAACGCTGGCTAACCTGCTGAATACGAATAATCGGTTGATGGCGCATCGGTTTCTCCTTAACGGGTTTCATAGCTAAAGCGTTTGGCCAGCAACATCAGCCCTTGCTCAAGTAACAACCCGACCACGCCAATCACCAAAATAGCGGTGATGATGTTGGGCACGTTGAGGTTGTTCCACTCGTTCCAAATCCAAAAACCGATGCCGATACCGCCAGTCAGCATTTCTGCTGCCACGATCACCAGCCAGGCGATACCGATAGACAACCGAACCCCGGTCAGCACACTCGGCAGTACCGCCGGTAGCAAAATAGTGCGCATGATGGCGAACTCAGACAGCTTCAACACCCGCGCCACATTCAGGTAATCCTGCGGGATTTGGCGTACCCCTTCCGCGGTGTTGAGGATCATCGGCCAGATAGAGCAGATGAAAATCGTCCAGCTGGATGCCGGTTCGGCACGCTGGAACAACAGCAAGCCGATGGGCAGCCACGCCAGCGGGCTGACCGGACGCAACAGCGAAATAATCGGGTTGAACATCGCGGCAATAAACCGAAAACGGCCAATCAGGAAACCGGCGGGAATGCCCACCAGCGCCGCCAGACCGAACCCGATACCGACGCGTTTGAGCGACGCCAGCACATTCCAGCCAATGCCCTGATCGTTAGGGCCTGCCACGTAAAAGGGGTCGGCAAAAATGCTCTGCGCCGCCAGCCAGGTTTGCCACGGCGTCGGGAAACCTTTGCTGCTCAGTGCCGCCATCTGCCATACCGCCAGCAGTAGCAACATACCGAGTCCTCCCGGCAACAACCGGGACAGCCCGTTACTCAGACGCTGCCGCCAGACAGGGCGCGGCGTCGCCACTACCGGTTCCTCCGGTGGCGCGACGGTGGCGGCGTCAGGCAGCGTGATAACCACAGCGTCGGCGGTAGTCGTGTTTTCCGACTCAGCGTCAGGGACGATCGAAAGAATCTGGGCTTGCGTTTTCATGGTCGCTCTCCGTTACTTTTTCACGCTGACGTTCACGCTGAAGCTGTTGGCATAACCGGCCGGATCGCTGCCGTCCCACCGCTTACCGTCAATCAATACGCTGCTGCGCATCTCACTGGACGGCAGCGGTACATTGCCGACCATGCTGGCCGCCTGTTTGTAGATATCGATGCGGTTGACCTGACGGGCTAACGCCTGATAATCCGGCTCCTGCGTCAGCAAACCCCAGCGCTTGTGCTGGGTGAGAAACCACATGCCGTCCGACAGATACGGGAAGTTCACTTCGCCGTCGTGGTAGAAGCGCATCGCGTGCGCGTCCTGCCAGTGTTTACCGGCGCCGTTGTCGTATTGCCCCAACATGCGCCCGACAATCGTCTCCTCCTGGGTATTGACGTATGCCCGCCCGGCGATCACGCTGGCCGTTTCACGTCGGTTATCGTCCGAGCTGTCTATCCAACGCGACGCGTCCAGTACTGCCGCCGTCAATGCCCGTGCGGTGTTAGGGTTAGCGTTTACCCAGGCAGCGCTGGTACCGAGCACTTTCTCCGGGTGGTCCGCCCAAATCTCCTGCGACGTCACGGCGGTAAAGCCAAGTCCATCGGTAATCGCACGCTGGTTCCAGGGCTCACCGACACAAAAACCACTCATGTTGCCGATCTTCATGTTCACCACCATCTGCGGTGGCGGTACCACCACCGTGCGCACGTCATCAAACGGGTTGATGCCGGCGGCACCCAGCCAGTAATAGAGCCACATGGCATGGGTGCCGGTGGGAAACGTCTGGGCGAAGGTATAGGTCCCCGCTGGGCTGGCTGAGATGAATTTTTTCAGGCTGGCGGCATCCGTCACCCCTGCCTGACGCAAGGCGTTGGACAAGGTGATCGCCTGGCCGTTGTTGTTGATGGTCATCAATGCCGCCATATCGTGCTGCGGCCCTGACGCACCGGCTTGCAAGCCGTACAACAACCCATACAGCACATGGGCAGCATCCAGTTCGCCCGATACCAGCTTGTCACGTACCGCAGCCCAGCTCGCTTCCTTACTCGGCACAATGGTAATGCCGTATTTCTTGTCAAACCCTTTGACCGAGGCCATCACCACCGAGGCGCAATCAGTCAATGGAATAAAGCCGACACGCACCTCGTTCTTCTCTGGGGCGTCGGAACCGGCCGCCCAGGCGCTGTTCATTATTCCCGGCATTCCCGGCAGCAACATGGCACCGCCCAGTGCGGCACTCCCTACCAAAAACTGGCGACGGGAAAACGCCTGTGTTTGGTTACTGGTTTTCTTATCGGTTGTGGAATCACTCATTAACGACACCTCGGCAACCCGCCCTTCGACGGCAAAAACAAAAAGGCGCCCATAAGCCATGCGAAAATCGCACGCTTATGGGCGCCTTTGCCCAGCGCTTTCCCGTACCGCCATTAGCACGGAAAAGTCGCAGTGAATTGTTACCGGAGATGAAGCAAGGTGTGTGCCAATCTGTCAGATATCCCGATAATCTGACGGCACATTGAATAACTCATTTGTGCCGCGCCGGATAGCTGACGAGTCCCGATGACGCTATTCTGCTCGTCAGTGGCATAGCAAATATTGAGCTGGATCAATTCAGCAGGGATATCCGAGAGATTGAAAAACCGTTATCAGCCTCAGTAAACGCGGGGCCTGCACGGCAAATATTACCCTGAGCTGCACCGTTATCTGGCACGTTGCGCACATTTTATGTGCATTCAACGCCCGTATCACCGCTTATCGCGGTGCAACCGTCAGGGCATATCCTGAAAAACATCCGCCACCGCCAGCATCGCGGTAGCAATCTCGATGAGTTTCTTGTTCTGGTTCATCGCCATGCGGCGCAGGGTTTTGTAAGCCTCTTCCTCGCTCAATCCACGATGTTGCATCAACAACCCTTTGGCCCGGTCGATTTGGCGGCGTTCATCCAGCGTTGCCCGCATCGCTGCCAGTTCATGGTCCAACGCCTGCAAGCGCCGCGCCTGCTGCTGTACCAGCGACAACAACGAACGCCCCAACTGCGGCCGCACACCGTCGCTATCAAGCCAGCCGCTTTGCCCGGTACTGCTCTGCTCCATCTCTGAGCGAGCGATAAACACCGAATAACTGTGGTCATCACCTTGCTGTTGCGCCATCAGGCTGGCGACATCAGCTTGCTGGTCGAGGCAGGCTTGCTCCGCGGCGGCAATACGCTCACGGCACAGGTGCATCAGCGTCTGCGACAACCGGTCTTCAATCTGCTTCATGGCATCAATACGTGCCGTTGCCAGGGCAAACCATTGCAAACCGCCTTCCGGCGGCAAGTTCTCCGGCGCACGGGTACAGGCGACGCGGCGTAACCGCTCAAACTCCCGGTCGGTGACCAGCGATTGCCAGCTCTCCCGGTTGGCATCATCGGCAAAGGTGGCGAAGGTATCAAAGCACCGCTCCTGACGGTCGATTAAATCCATCAGCGTTTGCTGAACATTGACCGGGAACTCACCGGCGGCAAACGCCGCGGCACCAACCGCCCGCTCCTGCCCAGCCAGTTCCTTACCTTGCATGAAGCTAAACATCGCCACCAGTGCACGGGCGATAACCGGCTCCGCCGCGGTATCCGACACTTCAAATACCAGCGTCAACAAATGACGAATACTGTCGTTAAATAGCGTCATCACCGATGACTGCGCAAGCGTACGCTGGCGCATGTGCTCGCGCATCGATGGCAATAATCCCAGGGTATACACCACGCTGGCAGCACGGCTGAACAGTCGGCTGGCCTGCGGCAACAGGCTGGCACGCTGCGCCAGATCGTCGAGTTGCGCCATAAACTGCAATTCGGCCTGCTGCACATCCTGCTCGCGTTGCGACAACTCATCGGCACATAACCGCCCGTCCGAGCACAGGAACAGGTTAGCGGTTCCGCGCTCACGCTGTAGCATATGCACCAGCTGACTGATGCGCCCCACCAGTTCGCCGCTTTGCAGCAAACCGCGCAGGCTGTTCAGCTCACACTGGCGCGATGCCATCAGAAAACGAATTGTCGTTGAAGGGTCCGCTATCATTCTCTCTTCTCTCTACACCACTGATTGCCACATTATGATACATCATGCAAATAGTGCGCCCGCACAGCAAGTACCGCCACCAACAGGCTGGGCAGGCATAAAACCAGCACGTGAATTAAGTTAATCACACCTTTAGTGCAACAAAGTTGCATAGGAACACCGACTGCGGGAAAACAGCACCGCCCGACAGACTATGCCGGGCGGTACGATAATGGACGTCGGCATCAACGTAACGACGAGATGGAGCATTCGCGCTGTATTATTGAAGGATTATCTATCCAGATTATTCTGCGGACCGACGTTATTCCCCACCGTTGATTTCACTTGCGAGTAACTGAACGGCGTCACACTACCCAGCCCTTTTTTCATGGCCGACGAAGCATTGATATCGTTCATCACTTTTGGATTGACAATAAATTTATCGGTGTTGTTAGTTGCATAATTGCTGACACAGTCACGACCCAGCACCGAACGACACTGCGACTGTTGCGCGCCTACGGTCGAATCAAGTGTTGCAAACACTTTATTATTTAGCGGATTACTACCGTACAGCATGATGGGTAAGAAAGGGAGATTGGTTGAAGTGAAATAATTCCCTTCCACAAAGGCTATCGTATTGTCATCGCCACGAAGCCCCATGTTGTAATTCGAATCAAACAAGTTATTCACCAGATGCACGATACCACCGCTTTTAGCGATATCTTGTTTGCCTATTTCAGGAGAACGGCCAGAGGAATTATAAATCCGGTTACCAGTCAGCGTCACACTCTGGTTTTCGCCTAACAGCAGCATCATCCAGTAATGGCGTTTATCGCAATAATGTCCGACTTCGGTGGTGCCATCCAGGAAATTATTGGAAATGGTCACATTGGCCGCAGTACCCCAGCCGGTTACAATCATCTGACGGCCAATACGGGCAATATAGTTGTGATCAACCCAAACTCGGCTGGCATTATCTATGCTGACGGCATCTCCACCCCAGACAACACTTTCGTTAATATCGGTAATAGACAGGTTACGCACAATCACATTCGAAGCACCGTTACGTATAGCAACCCCTTTGCCTTTGATGCCAGCATTCTTGCCAATACCAATCAATGTTTTATTGGAACCGATCAAGAGTGGTTTTTTGCCCGCAGCATCGTAGGTAACATTATAGGTCTGATGACCATCACAATAATTAGCCACAGCCAAAATACGTTCAGGCTTACCATTTACTGCACAGTCATTATGAGAAATTGTACAACCAAGACTACTTTCATTTCCGTCCTGTCCGCGGAAATCAATCACCGATTTCAGTTGGATAACACGCGGTGTGGTGTCCTTACATGTGCCACCGGATTCGTTATTACACAACGCTCGTTTCAATTCATCCATTGTGGCTACGGTAATAACCTCGCCGCCATCTCCCCCGGTAACCCCTGCACCAAAACCGACCGGTACGCTTTTAAAGCTTATCCCAACATTTTTTTTACCATTCATCGTCAACGTACAGGTCGGGTTACTGCCACATGAAGCGGCATCGCCGGTCCAGGCCTTCACACTATAGCTACCGTACGGGCTGGCTTTCAGCGTCAGCCTGGTGCCGGATGCATAGCTGGTACCGGAAACGGCACCGGTAATCGTACCCTGAGTTGAGGCCGTGATCGTTAGCACATAACTGGATGTAGCTGCCAGTGAAAGTGTCGGGCTCCCAGCCAGCAAAAACATCGATAGCGCCATGTTGCCAACAAGTCTGCGCCGGGAGGCCGGATGCTGACAATCGGACGTGCCTTTTCCATTTACCGGCACCCGATCAGCAAAATCGGCTATTAATTTATTACACTTACTCATGAGATATTCTCCTTGTGATTTTATCTATATTCTACATCCTGAAAAACAGATTTTTATTTTTATGCAACGAAACTCAAATCATGCAAACATCTTATCAACAGCCTGGTGCAATAGACCGTTGAATATCTTTCAAAAACAAATAGCACGAATAAATCATCACATAATTGAAGATTTATTTCACTATCAACAATTCCATCGACATCAAAATAATGACACAAACTTAACGGCCAGAATGCATCAGCATTAAATAATATTTAACTTAAAAATATCAAAATAAAAAATTATCGGCATAAAAATAATAGCTTGAATATATTATCGACATGAGAAAAGACAGGCTGGGGAATAATACCCAGCCTGCCAAGGCTAAATTATTTCCCCCCGCCGCCCAACACATTATACAGCGTGATCAGATTATCCAGCCGCGACTGCTCCAGGCTGAATAACGACTGACGGGCACTGTACAACGTGCGCTGGGCATCCAGTACGTTAAGGTAGGTATCGACCCCTGCCTGGTAGCGGTTGCTGGCCAATTGATAGCTACGTTCGGCCGCCGTCACGTAATCTCGCTGTGCCGCCTGTTGCTCATCAATCGTTCCTTTACGCGCCAGCGCATCGGCCACTTCGCGAAATGCGGTCTGCACCGTTTTCTCGTAACTGGCGACATAACCCTGCTTTTCTGCTTCGGCATAGCGTAACGCCGACAGATTGGCTCCCCCGTCAAAGATAGGCAGACTGACGGACGGTGCCAGCGACCACACGTGAGCACCACCACTGAACAGTGATGACAGCGCCTCGCTACTCAAACCGTTGCTGGCAGTCAGGGTAATACTGGGGAAAAACGCCGCACGGGCCGCGCCAATATTGGCATTGGCCGATTTCAGCGTATGTTCTGCGGCCTGTACATCCGGACGGCGCAACAACACGGCAGACGAAATACCGGCGGCAACCGGTTTCACCGCCTGCGACAACGATGCCACATCGCCCGGCAGTAGCGCCTCCGGTACGGGTCGTCCGGCTAACAAATCGAGCGCATTTTTATCCTGCGCTTCGGTGGTTAGCGCGCTGGCGACATCGGCACGAGCCTGTTGATAGACGGTTTCCGCTTGCGCGACATCCACCGCCGATGCCACACCATTACGCAATCGGCTGCGGGTTACCGCCAGTGATTGTCCGGCACTCTCCATCGTCTGGCGTGCCAGCGTCAGATTGCTGCGGGCCGTTGCCAGCGCCACCCAGGCTGTCGCCGTATCGGCAATCAGCGTCAGGCGGGTACTGGTGGCGGTCGCGGCACTGGACAAATACGCCTCCCGCGCCGCCCCCGTCAGACTGCGGTTTTTCCCAAACAGATCGAGCGTAAATGCGCTGGTAGATAAGCTGGCACCATAACTGCTGCTTAGCACGGTGCTGTCACTGCCACTGATGAGTGACCGGCTGCGATCACCGTCTATACCGGCGTTAATCGTCGGCAACAAGGTTGCCCGTTGTTCGCCAAGCTGCGCCCGTGCCGCCTCCACATCGGCAATCGCTTTACGCAGATCCCGGTTATCCGATAACGCCATCTCCACCACCTGGCGCAATTTGTCATCCACCATCACCTCTCGCCAGGGAATATCCTCTGCGGGTGGGTGAGCCTGCGCTGTCGCCGGATAGGATGCGCCTTGCGGCCAGGCGGCAGGCACCGGTGCGGATGGCCGTTGATAGTGCGGATCCAGTGAACAACCGGATAACAGCAGGCTGCCGCCCAATACCATCATGATAACGCGCATCAGTTTTCTCCCTGTGTAGAGGTAGACTCTACCGTTGACGGTGCTGCTGGCGTGCGGCGACCGGGGAAGGCCCGTCTGACCATCACAAAGAACATCGGTACCAGAAAAATCGCCAGTACGGTGGCCGTCAGCGTACCGCCGACAATACCGCTACCAATGGAGATGCGGCTGTTGGCACCGGCACCGGTCGCTATCGCTAATGGGAACACCCCGGCGATAAACGCCAGCGACGTCATCAGTACCGGCCGCAGACGGGTGCTTGCCCCCTCCAGTGCTGCTTCATACAGGGTGGCCCCTCGCTGATAAGCCGCTTCGGCGAATTCCACAATCAAAATGGCGTTTTTGGCCGACAACCCGATAGTGGTGAGTAGCGCCACCTGGAAATACACATCGTTTTCCAGCCCACGCACTGTCGCCGCCAGCACCGCGCCGACCACACCCAGCGGAATCACCAACATCACCGAAAAAGGAATACTCCAGCTTTCATACAGTGCCGCCAGACATAGAAACACCACCAGAATCGACATGACATAAAGCGACATTGCCTGCCCGCTGGCCAGCCGCTCCTGATAGGAGAGTTCACTCCAGGCAAAGGTTGTACCGGCGGGCAGCGCACGGGCTAGCGCTTCCATTTCATCCATCGCCTTACCGGAGCTGACACCGGGCGCACCGGTACCCTGAATCTCATAGGAGGCCAGGCCGTTATAACGCGACAGGCTTTCCGGGCCGTAACTCCAGCGAGTAGACGCAAACGAGGAAAATGGCGTCATCACCGTGTTGCCACTGCTATCGGTTCCGCGGACAAACCACTTATCGAGATCCGATGGCTGACCGCGAGACTCGGCATCCCCCTGAATGTAAACCTTTTTTACCCGACCGCGATCGATGAAGTCATTGACGTAAGTCCCGCCCCAGGCGCTGCTCAGCGTGCTGGTGACATCACTGATCGACAACCCCAGCGCACGAATTCTGGCGTAATCAAGGTCTACCTGTAGTTGCGGCATCTGCTCCAGATCGTTAGGACGTACCGCTGCCAGCCGTGGGTCTTTCGCTGCCGCAACCAACAATTGATTACGTAACGCCAGCAAGCGGCTGCGATCCGTATTGCCGGTCGCCTGCAATTCAAAGGTAAAACCATCCGACTGCCCCAGCCCCTGTACCGCCGGAGGTGACATGGTGAATACCTGAGCGTCACGGATAACCGACAACGACTGCATGGCGCGTTGGGCAATCGCGACGGAACTGTTCGCCTGACCGGGGCGCTGGCTCCAGTTCTTGAGTGCCACAAACGCCATCCCGGCATTCTGCCCACTGCCGCTGAAGTTAAAGCCAGAAATCACGAAAATAGCCTCAACATTGTTTTTCTCTTCATTGAGAAAATAGTGCTCAATGCTCTCCCCGACTTTACTGGTACGGGCTTCGGTGGCGCCTGCCGGTAGCGTGAACATCACCATCACGTCGCCCTGATCTTCATTGGGCAGAAAGCCGCCCGGCAGCCGCACGAACAGTACGCCCATGACGACAATCACTACGCCGTACAGCGCCAGATAACGCCACGGGCCGGTTATCACATGCGTCACGCGTCCGGTATAGCGTTGCTGCACATTTTCATAGCCCCGGTTGAAGCGGGCGAAAAAGCCGCTACCGTTAGACGGCGCATGCGCCACCGGTTTGAGCAACGCAGCACAGAGTGCCGGTGTCAGCGTCAGCGCCACAACGACAGACAGTAACATCGAGGAGACAATGGTGATGGAGAACTGCCGGTAGATAACCCCGGTCGAACCGCCGAAGAACGCCATCGGCAGGAACACCGCGCTCAGTACCAGCGCTACCCCCACCAGCGCGCTGGAAATCTCGCGCATCGACTGTTCCGTCGCCGCCACCGGCGACAAGCCCTTGTCGCGCATTAGCCGCTCGACGTTCTCCACCACCACGATGGCATCATCCACCAGCAGACCTATCGCCAGCACCATACCGAACAGCGTCAGGGTATTGATGGAATACCCGAATACCGCCAGTACGCCAAAGGTACCCAGCAATACGACCGGCACCGCCACCGCCGGGATCAGCGTGGCACGCAGGTTCTGTAGGAACAGAAACATCACCAACACCACCAGCAGGATGGCTTCAAACAAGGTATGCACCACTTCTTCTACCGATACCTTGATAAAGTCGGTGCTGTCTTTCGGGTAAGACACCGCATAGCCTTTCGGCATCTGCGCGGTGAATTCCGCCACTTTGGCTTTCACCCGCTCCGCCGTTGCCAGCGCGTTGGCACCAGATGACAGCATCACGGCGATACCGGCAGCCGGGTGGCCGTTCAACCGCGTGGTGGTGGTGTAGTCCTCATTACCCAGCTCAACCCGCGCCACATCGCCAAGATGTACCAGCGCACCGCTGGATTCACTTTTCACGATGATGTCGCGAAACTGCTCCGGGGTTTTCAACCGCGATTGCGCCGTAACCGTAGCGGTCAGTTGCTGATCGCGGTTGGCAGGCTGCGCGCCGATTTTCCCGGCGGAAACCTGGGTGTTTTGCGCTTCAATCGCGGAGGAAATATCCGATGGCATCAGGCTGTACGCCGCCAGTTTGGTCGGGTCCATCCAGATCCGCATCGCATACTGGGAACCAAACACTTGTATGCTGCCCACCCCTTCCACCCGGGAGAGCGGATCCTGTAGGTTGCTGACCATGTAGTCCGCGATATCCGCAGCCGTGCTTTTATCGGTTGTGTCGTACAGCGCCATAATCAGCAGGAAATCCTGCTGGGATTTGGTCACCGTGATGCCTTGTTGCTGCACTTCCGTAGGCAGACGCGTGGTGGCTTGCTGTACTTTATTTTGTACCTGAACCTGCGCGGTATCCGGGTTGGTGCCCTGCGCAAAGGTGGCGGTGATGCGGACATCACCACTCGAATCGCTGGATGACGAAAAATAGAGTAGCCCGTCAAGCCCGGTGAGCTGCTGTTCAATCACCTGGGTCACACTGTTTTCCAGCACATCAGCGGAAGCGCCGGGGTAACTGGCTTTGATAGCGATAGACGGCGGAGCCACATCCGGGTATTGCGCCACCGGCAGCGACTCTATTGACAACGCCCCCGCCAGCATAATCACGATAGCGAGTACCCAGGCAAACACGGGTCGATGAATAAAGAAACGGGAGAACATGATTAGCGGGCCTCCGTCGTGCCTGACGCGCTCGGCGCTGGCTGACTCGTCGCCTCAACGGCGGTAACCTTATCGCCTTCACGCACCTTGTCGGTCCCCTCCGTCACCAAACGATCTCCGGCCGTTAACCCCCGGGTTATCAACCAACGGTTACCGATCGCCTCGCCGGTTTCCACCTCACGCCGCTCCACCACCTGCTGGTTATTGACCACCAGCGCGTAGGCATTGCCTTTGGTATCCCGCAGGATGCCTTGCTGGGGTGCCAGAATGGCATCGGGCACGTTAGCGGTCTCCACCGCCGCACGCACAAACATGCCGGGCAACAGCATATGGCCCGCGTTGGGGAACTCAGCGCGCAACGTTACCGAGCCAGTGGACGTGTCCACAGCCACTTCCGCCAGTTTCAGCTTGCCGGTCTGGTCGTAAGGCTGGCCATTTTCCAGCGTCAGCGTCACCGCCGCCTGTTGCTGCTTCTGATGTGCCAGCATCGCCAGCCGCTGACTGCTTGACTGGGTAAGGTCGACATAGATCGGATCTAACTGGCGAATGGTCGCCAGCGCGGTGCTCTGACTGGCGGTGACCAGCGCACCCGGCGTTACCGATGAAATGCCGATACGACCGGATATCGGTGCGGTAATCCGCGTGTACGCCAGGTTGATTTGCGCGGTTTTCAGCGCGGCGGCTTTCTCCGCCACGCTGGCGACGTCCTCTTCATACGTGGCCTGAGCGTCATCCGCGTCCTGCTGCGCTACCCCCTCGTCTTTCAACAAGCGGGCGTAACGTTCGGCTTTCAGTTTGGCCGAGCGCACCGTGGACTGGGCGTTTTTCAACGTCGCCGCCGCCTGATCGAACGCCGCCTGATAACTGGCTGGGTCTATCTGATACAACACCTGCCCGGCTTTGACTTCGCTCCCTTCGGTAAACAGCCGTTGCTGGATAATGCCATCGACCTGTGGGCGAACCTCAGACACCATCGCCGCTGTTACGCGGCCGGTCAGTTCGCTGTGCAAGGTCACGGGGGCGCTATGCAGCGTCTGCACGGTCACCGATACTGGTTGTATCGCCTCTGATGAAGCGGTGTTGCGCTCACATCCGGTCAGCAGCACGGTGAGCATACCGGCTGTTACAATAAAGCTCTTACCTCTCATCAGTCCCTGTCCTAATATTGAGAATGAACGTTCATTCTCAATATAAAAAATTTGACGTCAGACTTCTTATAAAATTTGCAAGGATAACGTTAACAAGGTTGTCCAGGCATTGGAGCAATGTTATGTCATCACCCCAACATGAAGAGAAAACCCAGACCCGGCGTGACCAGATAGTCGCTGCTGCCCGCCTGTGCTTCCGTCGCTCGGGCTTTCACGGTGCCAGCATGGCGGAAATAGCCGGACAGGCGCAGCTTAGCGTCGGGCAGATTTACCGTTACTTCGTCAATAAAGACGACATCATCGAGGAGATCGTGCGTCGCATTGTCGATATTCGGCTCCAGCGCATGACGCCTGAAAACGGCGAACCCCAGCGTTTTATCCCGCTGCTGGCCCACCGCCAGTTGCCGGCTGACCTCGGCGGCGATGACGATGACAACCTGCTGATGCTGGAAGTGGCCTCTGAAGCGACCCGCAACCCACGCGTAGCCGACATCATGCGGGATGCCGAGCAGAAAATGTTCACCCACACCAGTACCTTGATAAAAAAACGTTTTCCGCATTTTCCGGATGAGGACATCGCCGCACGAACCGAACTGATCGCCGTATTGTGCGAAGGCACGACGTTTCGCAGCTTAATTCCGCAGCACGCCCCGGTTGCGGTACTGGAGCAGTTGTATCAGACCCTGATTGATTCGTTATTCCCAGAGAAAACACCATGACTGAAAAATCATCCCGTTCGCAGCTTGAGTACGCCCTGATTCTGGGGTCACTGGCCGCCCTCGGCCCGCTGTGTATCGACCTCTATCTCCCTGCGCTGCCGCAGATGGCTACCGCGTTTGCCACCTCGACCTCCGCCACCCAACTCAGCCTGACCGCCGGTTTACTCGGGCTGGGTGCCGGTCAGTTGATCTTCGGCCCGCTGAGCGACAAGCTGGGCAGACGCCTGCCGCTGCTGCTCTCGCTGGTCATGCTGCTGTTGACCTCCATCTGGTGTGCGCTGGCGCAGGATATTGGTCAGTTGATCGTTGCCCGCTTGTTGCAAGGCATCGCCGGTGCGGGTGGCGCAGTACTCTCCAGGGCTACCGCACGGGATCTGTACATCGGCCATGCACTGACGCGTTTTTTCTCACTGCTGATGTTGATTAATGGCCTGGCGCCTATCCTCTCGCCGGTATTCGGCGGGCTGTTGCTGGGTATCACCAGCTGGCGTGGTATTTTCGCATTGCTGGCGGTGATCGCCTGCTTGCTACTGACGATGAGCGCGCTGCGGCTCCATGAAACGCTGCCTGCCGAACGACGCATCACCGGCGGTGTCGGGTCGATGCTGTCATCATTGGGTAGCCTGCTGCGGGAGCGGACATTCATGGGTTTGTGTCTGGCGCAAGGACTGTGCGGTGCCGGCATGTTCGCCTACATCGGTGCCTCGCCATTTGTGCTGCAAGAGGTCTACGGTTTGAGCCCGCAGGCGTTCAGCTTGTGTTTTGCGGTCAACGGCATCGGGCTTATCGCCGCCGGACAACTGGCCGCCCACTTTAGCCTGCGTTTTGGCGAACAGCGCGTCCTGCGCGCCGGGCTGGCTATCGCGGTGACTGCAGCACTGGTGCTGACGGTGGCGGGTTTGTTACATGCGCCGCTCATCGCTATTCTCATTCCGCTGTTTTTTGCCATCGCCATGATAGGGATTGTCGGCCCCTGTGCGTCATCGCTGGCGATGCAGAGCCAAGGCGACAAAGCGGGCAGCGCGTCGGCCTTGATTGGTCTGAACATGTTCATGTTTGGTGCGCTGAGCGTGCCGTTTACCGGGCTGGGCGGGAGCACCAGCGCGTTATCGATGGCGCTAGTGATTTTGGGGTGCTACTTGTTGGCGGTTACCGCCTATCTGTTGTTATCGCCGCAACCGCTCGCCCGAAAAGCGTGAGCGGAAAAAAGGCAGGAGAAGAATACGTGAAAGACATCAACCTTCACGGGTAGGCCCCGTGAAGGTGATCTTTCTTTACCAGAACCCAGGCCGCATAACCGGTAGCCTGGGTTGATTATTACAGCTGACCGTCGGTACCGTTACCCCGGTCGGAGCCGTTTGCGTGATAGGCTCACCCAGCGTTTGTTTGAACCAATTCACGATCTTGTTGATGATCACCGGCTGGAACCAGTTAATATCGCCATGACCAGCGCCCTCCAGCAGCACGTACTCCGCTTTGTTCCCGCCAGCGACCAGCGCTTCATACAGTTGCTTGCTCTGCAACGGTGAAACGACGGTATCCGCACTGCCGTGCATGATGAGATACGGCGGTTTTTTCCCGTTGATATGCCCCATCGGGCTGGCATTTAGCGCTTTGACCGGGTCGCTGGTAATGGTAGCGCCAGGGAAATCCCCAAATGCCGTGCCATTAACCAACAACGCTTCCGTTACCGCCGGCGAATCATGCACTACGAGCAGGTTTTCTGGAAGGCCTTCGCCAATGCTCAACAAATTGGAAATACCGTACGCCGAAACCACCGCCTGAACATCCGACGATTTATCCAGAAAGCGCCCTTTATCAAAGCTACGCAGCCCATTCGTCGCACCGGTCATTTGCGCAACATAACCACCGGCGGAATCACCCAACACACCAATTCGGTTCGGGTCAATGCCGTATTCCGCTGCGTGTTCACGCAAGTAACGCACTGCCGATTTGGCATCCTCAATCAGTGCCGGGTATTTGTCGGCCACCACACGATATTCCGCCGCCGCGACGACAAAACCAGCTTCCGCAAGCGCCATTCGCACATCAATGTATTTGGCATACGCAGCGGAAGCGAAACCACCACCGGGGAAATAGACAATCGCCGGTTTAAGTGTCGTCGTACGTGGGACAAGCAACGACATTTCCAACTGCTGTACTCTTTGTGTACTTTTAATCTGGGAATAAACGATATCATTAAGCGCATCAATTTGTTGGCGTACAGGTTTAACACGAATAACCTGTGCACCTTTAGTATATCCCATCAGATTATTAACATTCGTTGAATTAGCCATAATAAATAAGTCCTTAAATGATTTAGATAAAATATTTTACAATCGCCTGTCAGGCGATAATTCCTGATAGCCATATTTCACCATTTCCCGAATAACAGCCGAATTGCGCATTGAATAACGCAATACATCGACTTTTTACGGTAAGGTAAATAAAAATTAATTTATCAATACAAGATAACAGCGAAAATAAAAAGACGTAAAATAAACCAAGCCATCATACCGATGTAGTGGCAAGTTAAATATGACGACATGTTCAGATAATACTTTTTGAACAACGCCACTATACTTGCCATTCAGAATATAAAAAAATCAGGCTTGTTTGTTGGTAAGGGGAAGAACGCCAACACATTAGAAAGAACACGCTTTATTATAAAAAAGAGATAGCAAAAAAATAACGTCACCTCTCTTTATTTATGGTCTTATTTTTAAAATGAATTAATTACGAATGCAATAATTCACAAGAGTGGGATTTAAAAGAATATATCCTAAATAACTTAAGTTGCAGAATAAAATGCGCTGCATTTTGGACAACACAGCGCGTTGGCACATGATTATTGTAACGCGTCGAAGCAGGGTCACTGATACAACGCCAACGCCTGACACAGACGCTGACGCCAAAATACCAGTACCGTGCATGCCAACAGGCTGAGTTATCTAGCCTATTGGTTACTGTCCGGGAACAGGAACGGGTTGATACTGCTGCGGGAAAAACCTTCTTCTTCCATTTTCACATCCAGTACCAGCGAGGCTAAATCGTCCGCCACCGCTTCGACCCGATGATCTTTTTCCTGATACAGCAGCTTCAGGTACGTCCCACAGTCGTCGCAGCTTTCCACTTTGATAGCCGCGTTCTCATCATCGAGCGACCAGTAGTGCAATTTGCCTGCCTGCTCGCAATTGCTGCATTTGACACGCACCATGTGCCACTCGGTTTCACACAGATTGCAGTGTAAATAACGCAGGCCGCTGGTGGTGCCAATCTGTACCACCCCGGAGACCGGCATGCTGCCGCATACCGGGCAGAATTGGCGATGTTCGCCCTGTTCTGCCTGTGCCCGCCCTGGCAACTGTGTCGCCATCTGTGCCCAGTACAGCGACAACGCCGCCCAGACAAACGGGGCTTTATCGTTATTTTCCGCTGTGAACTGCTGGCTGAGCAGGGCATCCGCCAGTGAATCCCACTGCTGGGCTGACATTTTTTCCAGATTCTCCAGCGTGGCAAGCACCTGGCCGCTGGCAGCGGGCTTGAGTTCTTCGATCAACGCCTGCAACAACCGATGCCAGTGCGGGTCGCGGGTCAGGGTGGTGATATGCAGCGGCGGGCGCGCGGCAACGTTATCGTGTAAATCACCGCGGTGTAGCAACCCAGAGAGATCTTTCTCCAACGGATGGTCATGACGCACTTTGTCCTGCGCCTCTACCACACTCGCGGCAAACAGCAGGTAATCCGCCAGCGGATGATCCTGCGCCAGTTGACGCAAGCGCTCAGCACGGCCACGGTACAAGCTCTTTAGGTTGGCAAACAACAAAGGAGGAATGACGCCGATGGTTGAGGTTTTCTCACTGTCAGCCAGTTGCTCCTGCGGCACAATACGAATACTCATCAGGTGATGCTTCCTGTTTATCTATGTTGAAGAGACGCGGCGCTCGCGGCGAAGGCCCCGTTCTGATGCCCTCATGTTAGCAGGTTATTCCCCACAATCAGCAGGATTTTCCGCCGCCTACCTCGGAGTGGATACATCAACGAAACAAGATGGACACAACGGGTCATCAACCGCACAATGGAACGACTGTGCTTGCTGACCGTCAGTCTGCTTTCGCTTTCGTTCATGTTGTCTTGAGGTAAGCATGATGTCGAAGCAGCACTGTCGATAGGTATCGCGATAATTCTGTCTACATGCTGGAAACGACATCTATGACTGCCGTTGCTTCTCACACGCCTCCATCAGGCACCACTCGGGTTTACCGCAAAATCGCCTGGCGATTGATTCCCTTTTTGTGTCTGTGCTATCTCGCCGCCTACCTTGATCGCATCAATATCGGGCTGGCGAAACTTCAGATGGCGAACCAGTTGGCACTCAGCGACATCGCCTTCGGTCTGGGTGCCGGGCTATTCTTCGTCGGCTATATTTTGTTTGAGGTGCCCAGCAATCTGATTTTGCAACGTGTCGGCGCACGACTATGGATTGCACGCATCATGATAAGCTGGGGGCTGCTATCCGCCGGAACCCTGTTTGTCACCACACCAGGCCAGTTCTATGTCCTGCGTTTTCTGCTGGGTGCCGCCGAAGCCGGTTTTCTCCCCGGCGTGCTGTTTTACCTGACGCGCTGGTTCCCTTCCTGGCGACGCGGTCGCATTATTTCCCTGTTCATGATTGGCCTGCCGCTTTCCAGTGTGGTGGGTGCGCCTCTGTCTGGCTTTATCATGTCGCATTTTGATTCCGCTTACGGGCTACATGGCTGGCAGTGGATGTTCCTGCTGGAGGGGCTGCCAAGTGTACTACTGGGTGTGCTGACCTTCTGGCTGTTGCCGGAAAACATTGAACACGCACACTGGCTGAACGAAGCGGAAAGAATGCAGGTGCGTGCCGATTTGGCCATTGACACCCGTGAAGCGCCGTACCTGAAGCACCGCTTTCGCGACGGTTTTCTGAACCTGAAAGTCTGGATGCTGGGTGGTATCGACTTTTCGATTTTGCTGTGTGCTTATGCGATGGGGTTTTGGCTACCGACCTTCATTAAACAAGCCGGTGTGGCTGACATCGGACAGATTGGCGTACTGACCGCCCTCCCCAGTATCGCAGCATTGGCAGGTATGGTGCTGCTGGGAGCCAGTTCTGACCGGCTACGCGAACGACGCTGGCATATCATTGTGCCATTTTGGCTCGGTGCGGCAGCCATGGCAGCCAGTACCCTCTTCACCCACAATATCGTGATGACGGTGTTGCTGTTCTCGGTGGCGCAGGCCGCCATCATTGGCACCGTGCCGGTGTTCTTCAGCCTGCCAGCGACCTTTCTCACCGGTACCGCCGCGGCCACCGGCTTTGCGCTGGCTTGTTCACTGGCTAATATCGCCGGTCTGGTCAGCAATTCAATTATGGGTTTTGCGATGGAGTTAACCGGTAGCGGTAATGGCGCGCTATGGTTCTTTGCTTTCTGCCTGTTGCTCAGTTCGCTGTTGGTAGTGGCACTACCGGCAAAACTGGTAAATAGGTGAGTTAGGCTGTAGGCAAACAGCCATGTTGCTTTGTGAACGAATAAGTTTGTCTGATCAGGGAAGAGTTTCGTGCGAGGTAAACGGTGTCATTTCTTTGTTACCTCATCGCACGCACGACAAGGAGAGGCTCAACGCCGCCTCTCCTTGACCTGGTTTGTAATGAGGATCAGTGCTTATCCTGCCCTTTGGATTGCAGCTCACGATACCAGCGCGGATGGTGTTTCTTCGCCCAACCGCTGGATACCCAGCCTTCCACCATCGCGGTGATGGTGCCCTTCACCCACAGCGCGGCATACACATGCACCATGATGGTCAGGATCAAACCGACTGCGGATACCGAGTGCACCACCAGAGCGGCACGGATCACAGGGATGGAGAACGACGGCGCAAAGTAAGGCCGCCAAATCACAATCCCGCTTGCCAGCAACAGCAGCAGACAGAGAATCGCCAGCCAAAAAACGCACTTCTGACCGAAGTTGTACCGACCGGTATCACCAACCTCTTCGTTACGAGCAATTTTGTGGATGTTTTTCGCCCACTCCAAATCGCTGCGCTCAATCAGGTTGTGTTTCCAGTAACGTAAAAACATCAGCAGGAAGGCGACAAACATCACCACGCCGACAAACGGGTGCAGGATACGCGCCAGTTGCGGCGTGCCCAGCACACTCATCAGCCAGTTGAACGACGGGAAGAAAAACCCTAATCCGCTGAGTGCGGCAAACACAAAGCAGAACGCCACAATCCAGTGATTAATGCGCTCGGGGGCGCTGTAACGCTGAATTCGATTACTCTTTTTCATGCTGCTTGCCCTCGTGGTGCGCTTCGTCATCGTCTTCTACCCGGTTCGGGCCGATACCCACGTAGTGGAATACGCTGGCCGCGAAGGTGGCGGCAAAACCGATGGCCGCCAACGGCTTCCAGATGCCTTTCCAGAAGGTAACTGCCGGGCTGATGGTCGGGTTAGCAGGCAGACCGTTATACAGCTCTGGCCGGTCTGCATGGTGCAGCACGTACATCACGTGTGTGCCCCCCACCCCTGCCGGGTCGTACAGACCGGCATTCTGATAACCGCGGCTGTTCAGGTCTTTCACCCGTTCGGCCGCCAGCACTTTCATCTCGTCTTTGGTACCGAAATGAATCGCACCGGTCGGGCAGGTTTTCACGCACGACGGCTCCTGGCCGACTTCCACACGATCGACACACAAGGTGCACTTGTACACCTTGTTATCGTCCTTATTCATGCGCGGCACATTGAACGGGCAGCCAGCGATACAGTAGCCACAACCGATGCAGTGCTCGGACTGAAAATCGACGATGCCGTTAGCGTACTGGATAATCGCGCCTTCCGACGGGCACGCCTTCAGGCAGCCCGGGTCGGCACAGTGCATGCAGCCATCCTTACGGATAAGCCACTCCAGCTTGCCGTTTTCCTCGAACTCGGCAAACTTCATGACCGTCCAGGACTTAGCGCTCAAATCGGTCGGGTTGTCGTACACCCCTACGTTATGCCCCACCTCGTCACGGATGTCGTTCCACTCGGAACAGGCCACCTGACAGGCTTTACAGCCGATACAAGTGGTCACATCGATCAGTTTGGCCACCTGCTCTTTATGGTTGCGGGCCTGCGGCGGTGGCGTCAGTGAGTTAGTCGCGGAGCGACGGATAATATCTTGTGATTGCATTGCCATAATGTTTCTCCGCGACTACGCTTTTTCCACATTAACCAGAAACGCCTTGTATTCCGGCGTCTGACTGTTGGCGTCACCGACATGCGGCGTCAAGATATTCGCCATAAAGCCTTTCTGGGTGGTGCCTTCAAAGCCCCAGTGACAAGGCACGCCGATGGTTTCCACCGGTTTGCCCTGAATCATCAGGGTACGGATACGCTTGGTAACGACTGCCTTCGCCTTGATATATCCTCGTTTACTGCTGACTTTCACCACATCGCCGGCCTGGATACCCTTCTGCTTCGCCAGCCCTTCGCCGATTTCCACAAACTGCTCCGGCTGAACGATGGCGTTAAGACGCGCATGTTTCGTCCAGTGGCGGAACAACTCGGTAATCGAGTAGGTCGTGGCAACAAACGGGAATTCTTCCACCGTTCCCATATACGGGCGGTCGGCAGGCAGAATACGGGCAGCCGGGTTAACCTGAACCTTGCTGTAAACCGGGTTGGTTTTCAGCGGCGATTCCAGCGGCTCATAGTGTGCCGGGAACGGCCCTTCGGCCATCTTGTCGAGAGCGAACAGACGCCCCAGCCCTTCGGCGTTCATAATAAACGGACCGGCAGCGCTACCCGGCGGCACAGTGGCGGCGAAATCGGGCACATCTATCCCCGTCCACTTCTGGCCGTTCCAGCGAATCAGTTCACGTTTTGGATCCCACGGGCGGCCTTGTTCGTCAGCCGAGGCACGGTTGTAAAGAATGCGACGGTTTTGCGGCCAGCACCAGGCCCAGCCCGGCGTACAGCCCAAACCTGATGGGTCGGCGTTGTCGCGACGCGCCATCTGGTTACCCGCCTCGGTCCACGAACCGGCGTAAATCCAGCAGAAGCTGGCCGTGCTGCCGTCATCGCGCAGCACCGAGAAGTCAGGCAGCAGTTGCCCTTTCTTCAACAACAGGTTGCCTTTATCGTCGTACAGATCCGCCAGCGCGCGGCCGTTGGCTTCTTTGGTAATTTCCTCGGCGGACGGGTCTTCCGGCTGCAGGTAATTCCAGCTCATGTTCAACACGGGCTCAGGATTAGCGCCACCTTCTTTGGCATACAACTCACGCAGACGCAGGAACAGGCCAGCGATAATCACCCCGTCGTGGCGCGCTTCACCTGGCGGCTCAGCGCCCTGATAGTGCCATTGCAGCCAGCGGCCGGAGTTAACGATGGAGCCGTTTTCTTCGGCAAAACAGCTCGACGGCAGGCGGAACACCTCAGTCTGAATCTTACTGGGGTCGACATCATTCAGCTCACCGTGGTTCTGCCAGAAGTTGGAGGTTTCAGTCGCCAGCGGGTCAATGATCACCAGATATTTCAGCTTTTTCAGGGCATCACGAGCCCGGTTGGAGTCCGCGAAGGCCGCCATCGGGTTGAACCCCTGCACGATATAGCCGTTGACCTTGCCGTCCAGCATCATCCGGGAATACGCCAGCGCATCGTAGCTCTTGTCCCACTTCGGCAGCCAGTCATACCCCCAGTCATTCTCTTTGGTCGCTTTATCGCCCCAGAAACTCTTCAGCATGCTGATAAAGAACTTCGGCGTATTCTTCCAGTAGTTGACCTGATCCGGCAGCAGCGCTTTCGGTGTTATCTGATCCAGATACATCGACAGCGAGGTTTGTTTTTCCGATGGCAGCGGCATGTAGCCCGGCAGGTTCAGCGACAACAACCCCAAATCGGTGTAGCCCTGAATGTTCGAGTGACCGCGCAGTGCGTTCACACCGCCGCCCGCCATACCAACGTTACCCAGCAACAACTGCACCATGGCCGCGGTACGGATAATCTGTGCGCCTGCGGTGTGCTGCGTCCAGCCAAGGGCATACATGATGGTAGCCGTACGATCCGGTACGCAAGTCGAGGCCAGTTGCTCACAAATGGTCAGGAAATCCTGCTTCGGCGTGCCGCACACATTGGTTACCAGGTCCGGCGTATAACGGCTGACGTGCTCTTTGAGCAGATTCCAGACGCAGCGCGGATCACTGAGTGTGTCATCACGTTTGGCAAAACCGTTTTCATCCAGCGCATACTGCCAGCTGGTGCGGTCGTACTTACGCTCTTTCTCGTCGTAACCGCTAAACAGGCCTTCATCAAAGTGGTAATCGTCACGCACGATCAGGCTGGCGTTGGTATACGCCTTCACATACGGCATCTGCACTTTGTTGTGGATAAGCAGATAATTGACGACACCCAGCAGGAAGGTGATATCGGACCCGGCGCGAATCGGCGAATACATGTCGGCAACGGCGGCCGAGCGGTTAAAACGCGGATCGACGACTATCAGTTTGGCGCCGTTGTGAATCTTGGCCTCTACGGCCCATTTGAATCCGACCGGATGTGCTTCTGCCGGGTTGCCCCCCATCACCAGAATCACATTGGCGTTCTTAATGTCGACCCAGTTATTGGTCATCGCACCGCGACCAAAGGTCGGTGCCAGTGCCGCTACCGTTGGACCATGACACAGACGCGCTTGCGTATCGATGCCGATCATACCCAGTGCGCGGGCAAATTTTTGATCCAGTATTCCGGTTTCATTACTGGCAGCGGAGGAGCACAGCATCCCGGTCGTCAGCCAACGGTTAACCGTCACACCAGCGGCGTTTTTCTCAACGAAATTGGCATCGCGGTCTTTTTTCATCAATGTGGCGATGCGTTCGAACGCCTCTTCCCAACTGATGCGCTGCCATTTGTCCGAGCCAGGCGCGCGGTATTCCGGGTATTTCAGGCGCTGATCGCTATGGATAAAATCGACCAGACCGGCCCCTTTCGGGCATAACGAACCACGGCTCACCGGATGATCCGGATCCCCTTCAATGTGGTAAATGGAGGCGTTGGCGTTTTTGGCCCCATCGCCCAGGCTGTACATCAGAATACCGCACCCGACTGAACAGTAAGTGCAATTATTCCGGGTTTCTTTGGCTCGCAATAGCTTGTATTGCCGCGTTTCGGCTAACGCCGCACTGGGCGAGAACCCCAGAGCGGTGACCGTCGTTCCGGCCATACCGCCTGCGCATATTTTAAAGAACTGCCTTCTGCTGACCTGCATGGGAGATTCCTCGCACGACATCACTCAGAGCGATACCCCTCATACATCGAATTGCAGGTCCATCGGCAGTGCTATCAGGCCCACCTGAGCCCTACCCTGAAAAGGCAACGCGCGGCGTTGTTCAACACGTTGTCCCGCAACTCTGATTATTGGGGGTAATATCGTATTTTATGTATTAATGCTTTATTAATATGAATGAATGCTGACGGGGGGAGTGCATAAACCCCTATCAAACATATGTATTATGTACCGACGAATAAAAAGCGCCAATTAATTATCTCAATAACAACAAATAAGTCACAATTCATCGTGGGGTAGCTGTTTTTTAACGTTATCACGCAGTTAAGAATAATCATTCTCATTATCAAAAGACCCCAACCCCTTGTATCGCTATATATTTATTTACATATCGATTGCAGACGAATGCCCTTCGCCACGTTATACCAATGAGAAATAATTAAGATTTTCTTTATAAAGAAAACAGAGTATCTGTTGCTTCGACGAATAAAGAGGAATACCGGTCTGACGATAAGAAAATAAATAACGCAGACGACGTAAAATAAATAACGCCCGGCATGATATGACCGTGAATCGATTATTTTTGATGGGGAACGATAAATAACGCGGGTTACCGATCAGGACGAGGAGAGTGCGTTTCTCAACAATGTCGCCAACGCGATAATGGCGTTTTCCGTTTTCTCCTGCCATTCGAAAGAGGTATTGATACGAAAGTAGCGGTCAAACTTATCGCTGGTCGTGAACATGCGGCCCGGCGCGATACTGATATTCAGAGCCAGTGCCTGCTGATACAGGTCAATACTGTTGATGCCATCTGGCAACCCCAGCCACAGAAAATAGCCACCATCGGCGTAGTAAATATCCACACCGGCCGGGAAATGCGCTTTCATTGCCAGATATAAGCGGTGTTTGCGTTGCTCCAGCGTACGCCGCAGACGCCGCAGATGACTATCGTAGCTACTGGTCGCCAGATAATCGGCCACCGCCAATTGCATCGGTGCACTGGCAGACAGCGTGCTCATCAGTTGCAGCCGCTGGACACCTTGTGCAAAGCGACCTGCCGCCACCCAGCCAACACGAAATCCGGCGACCAGATTTTTTGAAAACGAAGAGCAGTGCAATACCTGCCCTTGCGTATCCAACGCTTTGACCGGCAGCGGACGATGGGGGCCGGCGTACAGCTCGCTGTAGACATCATCTTCAATCAACGGTACCTGATGTTCGCTCAACAGCGCGGCCAGTTGCTGCTTTTTCTCCCATGCCAGCGTACAACCAAGCGGGTTATGAAAATTGGTCATCAGCCAGCAGGCGCGGATCGGATAGTCCTGCAATGCCTGTCGCAATGCCGCCAGATCAATACCGGTATGCGGATGGGTGGCGATAGCAATCGCCTTCAACTGCAAACGTTCGATAGCCTGCAATGCGCCGTAAAACGACGGCGACTCCACCACCACATAATCGCCGGGCCGGGTCAACATTTGCAGGCTGAGGTTCAGTGACTCCATGGCGCCACTGGTAATGACTATTTCCTCCGGCGATACCGCGATACCTTGCAGCGCATAACGCTGGGCTATCTGTTTGCGTAAACGTTCATTGCCGGGCGGCAGGTTATCCAGCGCACTCTCCGGTTGCATACGGCGTGCTACCGTCGCCAATGAACGGGTTAACTGGCGCTGAGGAAACAACCGGGGATCGGGAAAAGCCGACCCAAACGGCACCACGCCGGGCGAACGGCTGGCGTGCAGCACATCAAAAATGAAGCGGTTAACGTCAACATTTTCCGTCAGATGCACCGCTTCACCCTCGCTCACTGGCGCAGACGGGCGTTCAATGCGCGGGGCGGCGTAATAACCCGATTGCGGGCGCGACACAATCCAGCCCTGACTTTCCAGTAGCTGATAGGCATGCAGCACCGTCATCAGACTCAGGCCCGAATGCACCGCCTTTTCGCGCAACGACGGCAGTTTTTCCCCCGGTTGCCAGATACCCGACTGTAACTGCTCGCGCATCTGGTCAGCCAGTTGTTCGAACTTAGCCAGTGTCATGCTCCTTAGCGGGACAACGCCTGCCGGACAAAATCCAGCAGCAACCGCCGCGCCCACACCGGCTCAGCGCTATGGGTTATTTCCGGCAAGGCGCAGTGTCGCAGGCAGGCGTTCATTACTGCAGCATCCATCTCGGGGTGAAACTGGAATGACAAGGTATGCGGCGTGTAACGAATAATCTGGCATCCATCTTGTTCTGACGCCGCCAGCACCTGAGCACCCGGCGGTGGCGTCACCACAGACTGAAGATGGCTGAGGTAAGCGCTAAACTGCGTCGGTACCGCCGTCAGCAACGCGTCATTCGCGGCATGGTCATGCAGCGTTACCATCTTAAGCCCCATCTCACGTCCATTCGGGTTATCTGCCACCGTGCCGCCCAACGCATGCGCCAATAACTGATGGCCGTAGCACACGCCCAGCACCGGCAACCCGACCTGCACGCTCTGGCGTAGCCACTCGGCGGTGCGCTCGCTCCAGTCCAGCCGGTCAGTCACCATCGACCAGGAGCCACTGATAATGGCAGCATCATGCTCACTGGGGTGCGGCAAGGCGTCACCAGCGTCTGGCCGCACCACATGCAGTTGCACGTCTTGCGCCGCCAACGCGCTGCAAAACCAGTCAGCCTGCTGACCGACAGCCTGCGCGATAGGCTCGGGGGGTTCACCCATCTGTACGATGAGTAAAGAAGGAGAACGTGATGAGGAGGGACAATCTGCGTTTCGCATCGTCATAGCGCGTCGCTGGCCTCGAAGAACGGTAAACAAGATGAGTTTTGAACGTATCACGCAGGACGCACCCTGTCATCGCTTCATACCGTTGATTTTTATTCACAGCGATAAAAGCGCACAGTCCCTCAACGCGCAGCGGTTGAACGGTAGGCCAGAGAGAAAACATCGTAGAAATAGAGGTACCCCTTGGTTTGCAACAAACGGGCGATCCCCTCTTTTACCGCGGCGGCGACCTGTGGATTATGCAGCAAGGCCTCCAGCGTCTGTGCCGACACATGGCGACTGTTATACCACTCGCCGTTGTAGCACACCCGCAGATCCAGCGTGTCGATATCGTCAAAGCGATAGCGCGGGTTGATATCCATCGACATCGCCAGCGACATCAGCGCCAGAAACAACGTAAACCCCACCACATAAGGCAGGCCGAAATAGGGTGCGTACCACAAAATCAACGCCACCGGCACATAACTCGCCAGCATGCCGCCGAACAAGTAAGGGTGGGTTACCATAAACCGGCGACTGAAACGGATGCGATTATCGCGCCGTTCCTCACGATTCAGACGTTCGATTTCTTCATTCAGAATACGTTTCACTTCGTCCATACCGAATCCTCTGCCGCTGCGTATTGGTGCGCAACGGTAGCACGGCGCACCCCATCAGAACAGATACAGTCCGGTGAAAAAAAGCTATAACAGTTACCCTTGTGTTGACAGACGGCTGGCGGCAATCAACGCCTGCCCCAGCGCCAGCCCACCGTCGCCGGCCGGTAAACGTGACGGCATCAGCAACGTCACATCCGCCAGCCGTTCACGCAGCAGTGCAACCAGCAAACGGTTATGCATCACCCCACCTGAGCACACCACCGTATTCAGCCCATACTCCCGTAATGCCTGACGCACCAGTGCCGCCAGCCCGTCAGCCAACGCCACATGAAACGCAAACGCACGGTCAGCCGGTGTCGCGTGCCAGGCCAGAAACTGCCGCCAGAACGTAGCCAGATCTAACTGGTAGCCGGATAACGGTAGCGTCACCGGCGATCGGGTCTGTTGATGTTGCCGGGCCAGCGCTTCCAGCCAGCATGCCGCCTCCCCTTCCCAGCTTTGTTCGCCGTCAAACCCACAGGCGGCGGCAACGGCATCAAACAACCGGCCAGCGGATGAAGCCAGCGGCGCATTCAGGCCACGCTCAATAGCACGCGTCAGCAACGGCCGCGCCGCGACAGGAATCACACCCGCTTGCGGCAGTGACGCCCAATCCGGTACAAATGCCAGAAACTGCGCCAGTAGATTACGCCACGGCTGGCGTGCCGCCAGGTCGCCGCCCGGCAGCGCCACCGCAGGCAACCCGCCCAGATGCTGGCACTGGCTGTAATCCACCAACAAGCACTCACCGCCCCACCAGCGGTTATCACCGCCATAGCCGATACCATCCAACGCCAGCCCGATGACCGGCCCGGCATCACGCGGCCAGCGGTGTTCCGCCAGACAGGCAACGATATGCGCGTGATGGTGCAGCACCTCGATACAGGGGATGCCCAACTGTTGCGCCTGTTGCTGCCCTAAACGACGGCTGACATACCCCGGGTGGGCATCCACCGCGATGGCCTGCGGGGTAAACCGGTAGATATCAGCAAACAGCCTTTGCGCCTGCTGGTACTGCTGTTCCACCTCGTCATCAGCCAGATCGCCCAGGTGCTGGCTGACGATGGCAGAGCCATCACGCAGCAGGCAGAAGGTATTTTTGAGGTCGGCCCCCATGGCGAGTAACGCGGACTGTTGGCTAAACCCCGGCGGCAGCGGCAGGGCATCCGGCACGTAGCCGCGTGCGCGCCGCAGCATCTCCGCCTGCTCGCCTTGTATTCTCACCACCGAGTCATCGGCCCGCTGCACAATATCGCGATCATGCAGCAACCACAGGTCAGCGATAGCCGCCAGTTCAGCCAGCGCCTGCGTGTTATCCAGCGCGGGCGGTTTACCACTGGCATTGCCAGAGGTCATCACCAGCGGTCGACCCACCGCCGCCAACAGCATGTGCTGCAATGGGTTGGCAGGCAGCATCAATCCCACTTCATCCAGACCGGGGGCAATGCCCGCTGCCAGTACGCCATCGTGGCGCAGCGGTAGCAGCACGACAGGTGCCGCCGGGCTTTTCATCAGACGCAGCGCGGGCGCGGGGTTTTCCGCTCGACTGCATTGCTCGAGCCAGTCAGCACCCGGCAACATCACCGCCAGCGGCTTGGCCGGGCGGTGTTTACGCTCACGCAGTCGTGCCACCGCCTGCGCATGGGTAGCGTCACAAGCCAGATGAAAACCACCCAGCCCTTTTACTGCCACAATCTGCCCGGCACATAATGCGGCGGCCGCTTGCATAATAGCGTCATCGCCACGTACCACGACACCCGAGGCATCACTCAGCCACACCTGCGGCCCGCAGGTTGGGCAGGCGTTGGGTTGAGCATGAAAACGCCGATCCGCCGGATGTTGGTATTCCTGCTGACAGGTGGGGCAAAACGGGAACATCGCCATCGCCGTATTCGGGCGGTCATATGGCATCTGGCGGATGATAGTAAAACGCGGGCCGCAATGGGTGCAGTTGATAAACGGATAACGGTAGCGACGATCGCGCGGATCAAACAGCTCCTGACGGCAGGCGTCACAGGTCGCCGCATCCGGGACAATGTGGGTATCCATCTGCCCGGCACCGCTGTGTTCAATGATGAAATCGTCCGGCGGTGTTGCCCAGCAATAAGGCTGACAGGTGACCTGGTCAATCTGCGCCAGCGGCGGGCACTCAGCGTATAACGCAGCGATGAAATCCGCCTCGGCGCTCACCGGCCACAGCCGGACTAACACCCCCGCGCCGTCATTCAGCACACTGCCTTTGGCACCAAGCCGGTGAGCAATTTGCCAGACATAAGGCCGAAACCCCACCCCCTGCACTTTGCCCTTAACGCGAATTTCAACGCCTGATGTCGTCTGTACATTAATTGCTGACATAGGTAAGAACCTATACTTGGGATCTATAGGATGAAGTTTCTACAGCAAAGACACGAATGTTCGTCTTTTCTGCGTCAAAAACTGTGCTGAGGTGGGCGACTTCGCCGGGTGAGCCGCATGGATGCGGCGAAAGCCCGTGCCGCGTCGGGAATGCGTCACGGGCGGCCCGAACAGCGAAGGCGAACGCCGAAGGCACCGCGCAGCGGCACAGTTTAGCTACCAGCCAGTGGTCAAGGAGAGGCGGCGTTTGAGCCTCTCCTTGTCGTGCGTGCGACGAAATAACAGAGAAACCATATGGCTTATCGCGCACGAAATCCCTCACTATCTTGTCGATAAAAACAGTTCGGCTGTTTATCAACAGCTGCTTGTCAGCAAATCCTCGGCATGGGCTCGCTGTGGGGTAAATCCAGCAGGCGGGAGGTGCCGAATACGCCGCACAGGCGTACCTGTTTTTTGTCGGTGACGCTGCCGATTACCGCGGCATCGCGTCCCAATGGGTGAGACTGTAAAACGTCCAGGACCCGGCTTTCCGCTTCTGGCGACACCGCCAGCACCAGTTTACCTTCATTGGCGAAATTGAGCGCTTCCAGCCCCAGCAGTTCACAGATACCACGCACCGCCGTTTTGACCGGTAACGCGCTCTCTTGTATTTCCATGCCGCAACCACTGGCTTGTGCGAATTCGTGCAGGATCGCCGTCACCCCGCCACGGGTGGCATCGCGCAGAGCGCGTACGCCATCAATCTCGCGCAGTGGCGCAATCAACGGTGCCAGTACCGCGCAATCGCTGGTCAATTCGGCCTCCAGCCCCAGCTTTTCACGCAAATTCAGGATGGTGGCACCGTGATCCCCCAGCGTACCACTGACGATCAAACGGTCACCGGGGCGAATTTCACCGGTTCCCCACTGCACATGCGGCGGAATCACGCCAATACCGGCGGTATTGATGAAAATTTTGTCCGCCGCACCGCGCGGCACCACTTTGGTATCACCAGTGACGATCTGGATGCCAGCCTCGCGGGCAGTTTGTGCCATCGAGCTGACGATGCGCAGCAGCGTTTCTCCCGCCAGCCCTTCCTCCAGAATAAAACCACAGGAGAGATAACGCGGCACAGCACCACTGACCGCCAGATCGTTGGCGGTACCACATACCGCCAGCTTGCCGATATTACCGCCGGGAAATTCGATCGGGTCGATAACATAGCTGTCGGTGGTAAACGCCAGCCGATCGCCTTCGGCATTCAGCTCCGCCAGCGATAAACGCGCCTGATCTTCACGTTCCGCTAATAATGGGTTATCGAACGCCTGCAGGAACAGACCTTCGATCAGTTGCTGCATCGCCTGCCCACCGCTGCCATGCGCCAGGGTAATCTCTTTTGGCAATAAGGTGTTCTTCATCAGGCGCACTCCCGTCGATATTGGTAATAAGCGGCACAAGCGCCTTCTGAGGACACCATCAACGCGCCGATAGCATTTTGCGGCGTACAACGCTGCCCAAACAACGGGCAATCACCCGGTTTGCAACGCCCGGTGAGCACATCACCGCAACGTGACAGCGGCTCATCCGCCACCTGCTGCTGCTGTGGTTTAAAACGGCGCTCAGCATCAAATGCCGCATACTCTGCCCGCAACTGCATACCGGAATTGGCAATTTCGCCCAACCCACGCCATTCACTGCTGGCCTTGGTTTCAAATACCTCGGCCATCGCCTGCTGCGCCAGCGTATTGCCACTGTCCGGCACGATACGACGATACTGGTTTTCCACTTCGCAACGTTCATCATGCAGTTGTTGCACCAGCATCAGCAGCGCTTGCAGGATATCCAACGGCTCGAAACCGGTGACCACAAACGGTTTATGGAACTGCTCGCACAGCGGTTGATAAGGATACGCACCAATCACCATGCTGACATGCCCCGGCGCCAGGAAACCGTCGATACGCAAATCGGGTTGCTCCAGCAGGCTTCTCAGCGTGGGAATGATAGTGATGTGTTGGCAAAACAGCGAAAAATTATCGATACCGCGACGTTTGGCTTGTTGCAGGGTCAGTGCGGTGCTCGGCATGGTGGTTTCAAATCCCAGGCCGAAAAACACCACTTGTCGATCAGGGTGTTGCTCCGCCAGCGCCAGCGCATCCAGCGGGGAATAAACCACCCGGACATCAGCGCCGTGGCGTCGGGCATCCTGCAACGATCCATTACGACCCGGCACCCGCATAGCGTCGCCGAAGGTACAAAAGATCACGTCAGGGCGAGCGGCTATCTCCAGACAAGCATCGATCCGCCCCATCGGCAGTACGCACACCGGACAACCCGGCCCGTGCACAAACTCAATTTCCGGCGGCAATAGCCGGTCGATACCGAACTTAAAAATGGCATGGGTATGCCCGCCGCACACCTCCATCAGTTGCAATGGGCGCGCCTTTAACTGCGGCATGTCGTCAACCAACGCCTGAATGCGCTGTAACAACGATTTCGCCAGTTCGGGATCACGAAATTCATCAACGTACTGCATAAATGGCTCCGGTTTGCCTGACTTCATCCAGCTCCAGTCCAACCGCCTGCATGGATTGCAGCGCCGCCAGCGTTTCCTGCGCTTCCTGCTCATCGAGCAGACTCATGGCGAAACCGACGTGCACCAGTACCCACTGCCCTACCAACTCTGCCGGGTCGCCTTCGCATACCAACGCAATATTGACCTCGCGCTGTACACCACACACATCCACCCGTGCCGGATAATGTAAATCCGGCCCGACAGCGACCACTTTACCGGGAACGCCCAAACACATGGTTAGACTCCTGACAGCAGTGACGGTTGTGACGGCGTTTGCGCCCCCATAAGCTGGGCTTCCAGCCAGGCCAACCAGGCTTCCATCCCTTCGCCAGTACGCGCTGACAACGCGATTACCTCGATCTGCGGGTTAACGCGACGCGCGTTAGCAACACAAGCGTCGAGATCGAAATCCAGATACGGCAGCAGATCGATCTTATTGATGATCATCAGCGATGCAGCGGCAAACATATGCGGATACTTAAGCGGTTTGTCTTCGCCTTCGGTGACCGACAAGACGGCGATTTTGTGCCGTTCCCCCAAGTCGAAACCAGCCGGACACACCAGGTTGCCAACGTTTTCGATAAACAGCAGGCTCTGGTTTGGCAACTGCAATCGGTGCATGGCGTCATGCACCATCTGTGCATCCAGATGACAGCCTTTGCCGGTATTAACCTGAATCGCCGGTACACCGGTGGCCCGAATACGTTCGGCGTCGTTCGTGGTTTGCTGGTCGCCTTCGATCACTGCGCACGGCACGCGCTCGCGCAGCAAGTGCAAGGTATTGGTCAGCAGCGTGGTTTTCCCGGAACCGGGGCTGGACACCAGATTCAACGCCAGAATCTGGTCGGCGTCGAAATGCTCGCGGTTATGCGCCGCCAGTTGGTTGTTTTTACTCAGCACATCCATTTCTATCTGTAGCAGTCGTTGCTGACCGACACCCGGCGCATGGGTGCCTGCCGCGCCCTGCCCATAGTGCAGATGATTTTCCTGCTCTACCGGCTGGAACCGTTCTTCCTGCTGATGGTGTTCGTGTGAATGTGCGTGATGGTCATGACCATGATGAGCATGGCTGTAATGAGCATGCTCATGGTGGTGATCATGGTTGTCGTGATCATGGTGGTCATGCGAATCGTGCGTATGGGCATGATGCTCATGCGCGTGACGCACGGCCAGCGGACGTGATGCGCCATGATAATGATGGTGTACGTCGCCGTGGTGATAATAGTAATGGTGATGATGGATAATCACACTGGGCGCGGGCGCTACGTCGTCATGATGATGGTCATGCCCGTGATCGTGGTCATGATGGTGAGGATGCGAATGCGCATGATCATGACTGTGGCTATGTTCGTGGTGGTGATCGTGCGTATGGGGATGGTGGTGTGAATGCGCAGGTTCATCGCCCTCTATCCGGCGTTCTCCTTCGCCACAACCGCATGTGGTACACATTGATACGACTCCTCCGGTCAACCAGACCGCTTTCTACTGATGACACGTCGCGTTGAAAACGTAGCGTGTTTTATTCAACCGCCAGTTGCTTGAGTTGCAGGCTATCGCCTCCGCTTTCAACTCGCAGGCTATGGCTGCCGCAATGCGGACAGCCGCTGTCGTGGTGGGTCACTTCCACTGGCTGGCTACACTCCCAACACCAGGCCTGTGCCGGACGCACCGACACATGCAACTGGCAGCCTTCTGCCATGGTTTCACGGCAGACCGACTCAAAGCAGAACTGCAACGCACTTTCTTCAATGCAAGACAGCGCGCCGATTTCCAACCAGACGCCGGTAACCCGGCGGGCACCATGTTGACGCGCCTGCTGTTCAATCAACTCCAGTGCGTTGTAGCACAAGGACACTTCATGCATGCCGCTGACTCCGATAACGGCTGAACAGCGCGCGGCGACTCAGGTTCTCTGGCGCATCGGCATCCTGCACCGGCAATGACAACGCCATACGTGCGCTTTGTTGTGCCAACTGCAACGCCTGTTCCGCACCGAGTGCCGAGTCCAGCGGCGACATCAGTGAACAGGACAGATACTGCTGCCCGTCATCACTTTCGCTGACCACAAACTTCATGCTGCCGCACGGCAGCGCTAATGCCAGTCGGGTGGACAGCTCACGTCGGGGCCATTGTTGCCCCGGCCCCGGCAGCACCAGCAGACTCAACATCCACGGCGTCAACAGGCAACCGAACCACTGCTGTTCAAACAGGGTAAATCCACAGGCCCGCACCGGAATACCGTCACGATAAAACGGCAACAACCGCATGCGTTCTTGCGCAATACGATTGAACTCGGCTTCCAGCCAGGCCACCGGACTCTGATCATGCCCCGCAATCCACGCCAATTCTTTGCGCTCATCGGGTATTACCGACGGATTATTACCGCCATCGTGTGGCGAAGCAGAAAAAATATCAGTCACCACACACCTCCTGCGCGGTTTTCTCCGTCACCGTCACGCCACTTTGACGCAGCGCGACGATAATGTGCTGTAACGCCGGCTCCAGCGCCCGGGTCACGGTATCGGACAAGCCGATACCGGAATCGAGCGCTTCCGGCTCTACGCCAACCAGTGTCAGTTGGCGGGGAAATTCACCGGTCAGTTGCAACGCCATCAGCACATCAGCCAGACCTAACTGGTGCGGGGAGATCTTGCGGGTAAACAACGCCGGAACTTCACGGTCACGCAGCACCGTCACACTGCCCGGTGCCTTGCCGGTCAATACCGCATCGGCAACGATCAGGTGATCACGCCCGGCCATGCATTCCATCAGCTCCATGCCGCAGGTGCCACCGTCCACCACATCAATGGCGGGTGTGCAGTCAAAGCACTGCTCCAGTTGTTCCACCAGACGCACCCCAACCCCTTCATCACTCAGCAAAATATTGCCGATCCCCAACACCAGTATATTCATCACAGCACCTTCACCCGCGTCACTTCATTGCCATTCACGGTATCCACTACGTGCACCGCACAAGACATACAAGGGTCGAAGGAGTGGATGGTACGTACCACTTCCAACGGCTTATGCGGGTCCGCCACCGGTGTACCGACCAGCGACTGCTCGTACGGGCCGGGCTTGTCCTCACCGTTACGTGGGCAGGATGTCCAGGTCGACGGCACTACCGCCTGATAGTTAGTGATTTTGCCGTTTTTAAACACCACCCAGTGCGACAGCATACCGCGCGGCATTTCCCCGAAGCCCACACCGTGAAACTCGGTATCAGGTGAAAAGTCCGGTTTGATGAAGGTCTGATGATCACCTTTACCGATGTTGTCCACCAGCGCCTGCCATTGCTGCGCCAGCGTATCTTTCAGTACGCAGCAGTGCACCGTACGGCCAATCACACGACCCAACGTGGAGTGCAAATGTTTCTCTTCCAGTTGGTGCCCACTGAGCGTCTGATAAGCGGCTTTAACCTGAGAGAAATGGGTCAACGTGTCTTTATGCTTCGCAGCCAGACCGCACAGCAACCAGGCCAGCGGCCCCACTTCCACGGTTTTGCCATAGAAAGTCGGCGATTTCACCCAGGAGTATTTGCCGTCTTCATGCCAGCCGGTGTACTTCGGTCGGGTCAGCCCTTCCCACGGTGCCAGCGGCTGATCGTCCTGATACCAGGCGTGTTTACCGCTCTCACGGATACCGTCTATCAGGAACTTATCGCTGTGGCTGGTGATCGGTCGGTACGTCGACAGATCGCTGTTTTCGATATATCCGCCCGCCAGCAGGAAGCTACCGTTCTTGTTGTCGGTCGGCAGTTCCGGCACGCTCAGGTAATGATCAGCACCGCGTCCCAGCGACAACCACTGTGGGTAATGGGCAGCAATCACCGCGCAGTCCACTTTGTAGACCTGCTCGATAAAATCACCCAACCGGTCGATGAAGCTCTTCACATACATCAACCGTTCCAGATTGAGTACGCTCGGGGCATCCAGATTGATGGGGTTAGCCACACCGCCAACCGCCAGGTTTTGAATATGTGGCGATTTACCACCCAGGATCGCCACGATGCGGTTAGCATCACGCTGGCATTCCAGCGCCTGCAGATAGTGAGCGACGGCAATCAGGTTCACTTCCGGCGGCAACGACATCGCCGGGTGGCCCCAGTAGCCGTTGGCGAAAATACCCAACTGACCGCTGGCAACCAGATCTTTGAGCTTCTGCTGCACTTTGGTGAACTCGGCAGCGGTATTCAGCGGCCACGTGGATAACCCGTTAAGCAGCGTCGCCGCTTTCTGCGGGTCGGCTTTCAACGCGGAGGTCACATCCACCCAGTCGAGCGCCGACAACTGGTAGAAATGCACGATATGGTCATGGATACTGTGCGCGGCCAGAATCAGGTTGCGGATGTACTGGGCGTTGACCGGCACATTCAGGCCAAGCCCATTCTCAACCGCACGCACGGAAGCGATAGCATGCACGGTGGTGCACACGCCGCAGATACGCTGCACGATCATCCAGGCATCACGCGGGTCACGCCCTTTGACAATCTCTTCCATGCCACGCCACATAGTGCCGGATGACCAGGCTTTGGTGACCTTGCCGTTTTCAATTTCGCAATCAATGCGCAGATGCCCTTCGATACGGGTAATGGGATCAATGGTGATGCGTTGGCTCATGCTTTACCTCAGCCTGATGATGCGTATGTTCGCCTTTCAGCGCGGGCAGTACCGGCAGCAGGCGGATTAACAAGATGTAGGCGCAGACCTCAATGGCGACGAAGCCAATGGAAATCAGGATCTCCTGCGCTTTAGGGAAGTAGTGGTAGCCGTTGCCTGGGTTGAACGCCAGCAGCGAATAGCTCAGTCGCCACAGGGCCGCGCCAAACAGCATGCACAGCGCGCTGACGAACAGCCAGCGGGCATCCTGACGGCAGCGTTTCAAGCGCAGCAGCACCAGCGGCAAGACCATCAACGCGGCTTCACACCAGAACATGACCGCAAACCGGTCACCAGCGAACAACAGTGCGGTTTTCTGGTGCCAGATGATTTCACCGAAGCGCAGCACCACAAACAGCAGCACCAGCACATGGGCCAGTCCGGTCAGTTTGCGGAACAGCGCCTGTTCGTCCGGACCACGCCCTTTCAGCCCAGCTTGTACCATCGAGCCTTCGAAAATGACGATCGAAAAGCCCATGATGAACGCGGTCAGCAGCGACAGCAGCGGCAACAGTTCATAGCTTTGCCACAGCGGATGCACTTTATAACCGGCGGAAATCATCAGCGATCCCATCGATGACTGGTGCATCGTCGGCAGTAATGCCCCCAACGCAATGATGAAGAACATCACCTTGTTGAGTCGTTTCAGCGACACCTTCCAACCGAAGCGTTCCAATACGACCGGTGCAAACTCCAGCGCCATCACCCCGATGTAGATAGTCATACATACGGCGGTTTCAAACAGTACCGAGTTGGTATTGAAATAACCGGGGATATAAAAGTACGGCAGGTTCCAGTAACGGCCGACGTCGATGGTGATTGACAGTCCACCCAGCGAATAGCCAAACAGGCTGGCGAGTAACGCCGGACGTACTAATGGGTGGTATTCGCCACGGTTGAATACATACACCGCCCAGGCCAACGCCCAACCGCCACAGGCAAAACCGGTACCGACCAACAGGTCAAACGCGATCCAGATCCCCCACGGGTAGCCGCCGTTCAGATCGGCAACGGAGCCTATCCCCAGAAACAGACGTTTCACGATCAGGATCGCGCAAATCGCCACCAGCGGAGCCAGCAGCATCACCGGCCAGCTCACCAGCCGACCGCCCAACGGACTTGCTTTATGCGCCGTCATGAGGTTTCTCCTGTGAGTCGTCGTGCGTCTCCTCACGCTCAGCACGGGTATTGCGATGCACCAGTACGGATAACCCAGCCAGTACCGCCAGCGGTAACACCATGCCTTTGTACAGCGTGTGCTGGATGTGCTCTGAACGTGCACCGGTAGACAGTGAATCCAACGCGGGCATTTCCAGATTTGAGTACGGCACCCCAGACAACACCAGCACCTGCGTCCCGCCCGCTTCCTTCTCGCCATAGACATAGCGTTCGTAGCGTGGCACGGTGTGCTGGTAGGTGTCTTTCCTGTCCAACGTTTGGCGTGGATAGGCGTATTCATCACCCGGTTTCAGCGCCAGTCGACGTTTTGCTTCCTCCAGCAGTTGCTCACGGGTGCCATAAATCACCGCACCGGTCGGGCAGACTTCCACACACCCCGGCATGCCGCCTTTGTCGAGTCTGGCCAGCTCAGGCTGGTTGCACAGCTCGCATTTGTGGATTTTGCCCAGTGGGTTTTCATAGTCGTACTTCGGCACATCGAACGGGCACGCCACCATGCAATAACGACACCCGGTACAGATGCTGGCGTCGTAATGCACCACGCCGGTTTTCGGGTCTTTTTTCAACGCCGATACCGGACACACCGACACACAGTTGGGATCGACGCAGTGCATGCACTGCTTCTTGATGTAGGCGTAACCGTCTTTTTCCTGATCTTTGTTCTTGCCGTCGCCGCTACGCCACACCTGAATGATGTTGTTGGTGTAAGGGCTGAGCTTGTCATTGTTGGACCAGGTCGCCGCGCCACCGGAATAGACCGTGCTATCCGGTTTATACTCCAGCTTGTTGACCTGCTGGCACTTGCTTACACATGCCTGACAGCCCACGCACAGCGTCGAGTCGTACAGCATGCCGAGCGCACCAGGAATTGGCGGCCGGTTGGTGGCCTGCGCCTGACTGGCAAGCGGCGTCCCCGCCAGCAGTGCTCCCGCGGACGCCAGCTTGAAAAAATTGCGTCTGTTCACGGCTTAACCCTCCCGGGATGCGTTGCCGGCGTCCTGCTGTTTTTGCTGCCGACCCAATTCGCGTACTGCCATCAGGCTGACACCGGCTACCGCCCCCAGCACGCCGCCGATAAGCCCTGTCGCGGTAGCGGAGCTGTTGCCGCCTTCCGGGCTGGTCACCGACGGTTTTTCAACACGTGGCGTCGGATTTTCCACATTCGCCAGTTGGAAAATACCCTTGGTAAAACCGATTCCCTGCTCGTTGCAGCCGTAGCATGGATGCCCAATCCCCACCGGCCAAATGCCGCCGCCCACGTCACAAAACTCCAGCGTCGGGCAGTTGCCGTACGTTTCCGGCCCCTTGCAGCCAAGATGATAGAGGCACCATCCCTGCCGGTGCCCTTCATCGCCAAACTCTTTGGCAAAGCGACCCGCGTCGAAATGCGGACGACGTTCGCAGTTCTCGTGAATCAGGCGGGCATAAGCAAAGGTGGGACGATTCTGGCTGTCGAGTGCGGGCGCACGCTGATAGGTAATGATGTGCGCCACGGTCGCCAGGAAGTTGTGCGGGTTGGGTGGGCAACCGGGAATGTTGATAACGGTTTTACCCGGCAGCACCGCTTGCAAGCTGACGGCTCCCGTTGGGTTAGAACCGCTGGCGGGTACCCCGCCCCAGGCAGAACAAGACCCAATAGCGACGATAGCAGCAGCATGCTCAGCGGCGGCGCGAATATGCTCGACAATCGGCTTACCGGCCACCATGCAATAGATGCCGCCATCTTTCAGCGGGATAGAACCGTCTACCACCAGAACATATTTACCTTTGTACTGTTCGATAGCACGGTGCTTGTTCTCCTCAGCCTGTTCGCCAAACGCGGCAGAGAGGACTTCGTGGTATTCCAGCGAAATGGTATTTAGTAGCAGATTTTCAATGGTCGGGTGGGTAGCACGTAACAGGGATTCGGTACACCCGGTACATTCCTGAGCGCCAATCCAGATCACCGGCGGACGCTGGGGAGACGTCAGTGACTGTGCCATCTCTGCGGCAGCGGCCTCTTTTAACCCCATGGTGGCGGCAAGTGCTGCACATAGCTTCATAAAATCACGGCGATTGATACCGTGATGGGAAAGCATCATATTTTCCCCATTCATTCTTTATTATTCTCCTGTAGCCAAGTCGGAGTAACACATTTCCGTGTCGGCATAGAATAATGAGGAGAATAACGTCACCGACTTGATCTCTATCAATCGGCCGGGGAATAACCATTCTATTTATGCGTCTTCTGTGAAGTTCTTCGCGACATTCCTTTTTTAAAAGCACCGGACTGAGATTAAATGAGAAAATATCTCAATGCGTGACAAACACATATTTTTTTGTGATCCAGAATTGCTTAATCGATTTAACTACGCCTTATATCAGTTATAATAAAATTGTCATAATATTGATTTTAAAGGATTTTATTAAATCATGTTTTTATTTGATTTCATTCTTTAATTATTGATTTATCTTTATCACTCACTTTCGCTTCAATCGGTTACTTTAGCTATTTTACTTTTAAAAGTGTAATTGCAGGATAATATTGCTGCCAGTCGCAAAGATAAAAGTATGCCCTGTGGTGGTTTTTTATTCAGGATTTTGATTATCTCACCGCCATCATGATTCTACTGCGCGACGTTTTAACATTTCGCGCAATAAAAAAAGCAGCCGGTAATGGCTGCTTCTCGTCAATACGCTGAATGTTATTCGATTCCACGACTGCGCAGATAGTCTTCGTAGCTGCCGCTGAAATCAATCACTTTACCCGGCATGATCTCGACAACTCGGGTCGCCAGTGAGCTGACGAATTCACGGTCATGCGACACGAACAACAACGTCCCCTGATAGAGCTCCAGCGCCATATTCAGCGACTCGATAGACTCCATATCCAGGTGGTTGGTCGGTTCGTCCATCACTAAAATGTTCGGCTTTTGCATCATCAGCTTGCCGAACAGCATCCGCCCTTTTTCCCCACCAGACAGCACTTTGACTTTTTTACGGATATCGTCCTGAGAAAACAGCAGACGACCCAGCACGCTGCGTACCGCCTGCTCGTCATCGTTTTCTTGCTTCCACTGACTCATCCAGTCAAATACTGTCAGTTCATCGTCAAACTCGTACTCATGGTCCTGCGCATAATAGCCAATACGCGCGTTTTCAGACCACTTCACCAGGCCAGATTCCGGCTCCAGTTCACCCACCAGTGTTTTCAGCAAGGTCGATTTACCGATCCCGTTGGTACCCAGAATCGCGACTTTTTCCCCGACTTCCACCAGCATTTTTAGCTGGCTGAACAGCGGCCCATTATCAAACCCCTTGGTCAGGCTGTCGATTTCCAGCGCGTTACGGAACAGTTTCTTATCCTGATCGAAACGAATAAAGGGGTTTTGACGGCTGGAGGCTTTCACCTCTTCCAACTGGATTTTTTCTATCTGGCGCGCACGGGATGTTGCCTGACGTGACTTGGACGCGTTAGCACTAAAGCGGCTGACAAACGACTGCAACTCGGCAATCTGCGCTTTCTTCTTAGCGTTATCCGAAAGCAGACGTTCACGCGCCTGCGTTGCCGCGGTCATGTACTCATCGTAATTGCCCGGATAAATGCGCAGTTCGCCATAATCCAGATCCGCCATGTGGGTGCACACCATATTCAGGAAGTGACGGTCATGGGAAATGATGATCATGGTGCTATCGCGTTCGTTCAGCACCTGCTCCAGCCAGCGGATGGTATCGATGTCCAGGTTGTTGGTTGGTTCGTCCAGTAACAGAATATCTGGGTTGGAAAACAGAGCCTGTGCCAGCAACACACGCAGTTTCCAGCCCGGGGCGACTTCGCTCATCAGCCCATAGTGCTGCTCCAGCGGAATACCCACGCCCAACAGCAGTTCACCTGCACGTGACTCGGCGCTATAGCCATCCATTTCGCCGTATTTGACTTCCAGATCGGCCACCCGGTAACCGTCTTCTTCGCTCATTTCACTCAGCGCATAGATACGGTCACGTTCTTCTTTCACTTCCCACAGTTCGACGTGGCCCATGATGACCGTATCCAGCACGGTATATTGTTCAAACGCGAACTGATCCTGACGCAATTTACCGATCCGCTCATTCGGATCGATAGCGACGTTACCCGCACTCGGTGCCAGATCGCCGCCGAGGATCTTCATAAACGTCGATTTGCCACACCCATTGGCGCCGATCAGGCCATAGCGATTACCGCCGCCAAATTTGACAGAAATGTTTTCAAACAACGGCTTACTGCCGAATTGCATCGTAATATTATTGGTTACCAGCACAGCACTTACTCGATTCGGAATGTGATTTGGCGCGCATTATGCCACAAGCGGGACCCAGAATCCCGGCGATTAAAGCACATTTTTTAATCAGATGGAGGGGAGCTGGCCGCTATCTGCGCCATGCACACCAAACGCGAATTGAAAACGGGCACGACAGCGTGTAACCAGGCGTACATAATGAATGCTGAGCCAGCTTGCACAAGGAAAAATCAGATGCCGTCATCACGCCGTTTCAAACAAGTCGATGTATTCAGCCAGCATCCTGCTAAAGGAAATCCGCTCGCCGTTATTCTGGACGCCGATGGGCTTAGCGACGAACAAATGCAAGCGATTGCCCGCTGGACTAATTTGTCGGAAACCACGTTTGTGCTGGCACCGGATGACCCGGTAGCCGATTATCGGGTTCGAATCTTCACCCCGCAAGACGAGCTGCCCTTCGCGGGTCACCCTACGCTTGGCACCGCGCACGCGCTATTGGAGTCTGGTCTGACACCACATGTTCCTCATCAGCTTATCCAGCAGTGTGGCGTTGGTCTGGTACCTGTTGCGATAAGCAATGACGGTCAACTTGCGTTTCGTGCACCAGAGGTCACCATGACCGAACTCGACCCTCAGCATGACGCGTTACTCGACGCCGCTATCGGTAGTCATTTACGCCATGCAGACAACCGACCTGTCAATGTCCACATGGGGATACGCTGGCTGACAGTAAGAATGGAAAGTGCACGAGCCTGCCTGAATGCTCGTCCGGACGCCGTTCACCTGCAACGCTTGCAGCAACTCGCCCAGACCAATGGCGTAGCTATCTACGGACCGCATGACGATAGCACGCCTACCGACTATGAAGTGCGCGCCTTCTTTATGTTGAATGATGCCGTGGTGGAAGACCCGGTAACCGGTAGCGCCAACGCTTGTATTGCCCGGGTGATTCAGCACAGTCCGTTACCGGAGCAGGCAGACCATCGGCTTGGTTATCGGGTACGTCAGGGCACCATGCTGTACCGCGATGGCCGGGTTAACGTTTCCTACATTGATGGTCAACCGTGGATTGGCGGTTACAGCACCACCTTGATTGATGGGCACATCACCCTCTGATGCGTGCTTTCTGATGTTACCCATCTGACGACGAGCCTGCCGCTAGCGGCTCGTTATTCACCATCACACACGACACCCGTAAAAATAATGTGACTTTTATCACGAAAAAGTTGAAATGCCGTTCCTTATCCATTATTATCAAAACCGTGATGAACATCACATAAAACCCCAACAACAATAATGGAGATACAACATGAACGCATTCATCAGCTTCTTCAAAAAACTCGGCGACATCTACGTTAGCTACTGCGAACGTATCGGCTCTATCATCAGCCCGTTTTAAGATGAACGCCGCAGACTAAAAGCCGCCCACTTCGATCAGGCGGCTTTAGTTTTTATCCCTTCCTGGTGTTTCCCTTACCGTATTCTCGATTTCCTTTCTGGCTTTAGTTTTCCGCAAGCTTTTTCTGATTTTAGTCTCCAGCATAGTCATCCGGTTTTCCGCTCTTATCTTACGCCAGCACATTTCGCTCTGTCTGTCATCGACGTTCTTCTGCCTTTGCCTGATGCTCAGCGTAAAAAAAAGCCGCGACATGCGCGGCTTTCAGTATTACAGAAAGTAGGATTACATCAGTGGCTGCGCCAGTTGTACCAGCGAAATCAGCGGCTGCGGGTAAAGACCCAGCAGCAACACCAGCACCGATGAAATCAGCACGACAACACCACCCGCGGTCAATGCCCAGTTGTTCGGCGTGTCGCGGTTCAGTGTCTGTGGTGCGCTCAGGTACAGACTGATCAATACGCGCAGATAGTAATAGAGACCGATGGCACTCCCTACCACGACAGCAGCACTTAACCACCACAGGTGAGCGTTAACACCTACCGCCAGAACATAGAATTTACCGAAGAAGCCCAGCGTCATCGGAATACCGGCCAGTGACAGCATCATCACCGTCATCACCGCAGACAGAATCGGCTTATGCCAGAACAACCCACGGTAAGAGAACAGTGAATCTGCATCCGGACCACGGTACGGGCTGGACATCAGGCTGACCACACCAAACGCGCCCAGACTACTGAACAGGTAACCTGCCAGATACACACCGATGGTTTCCAGTGCCAGCTGATGCGTCTGGACAGCAATCAACGCCACCAGCAGATAACCCAGGTGCGCAATGGAGGAATACCCCAGCAGACGCTTGATGTTGCTCTGCGCCACCGCCATCAGGTTACCAAACAGGATCGATGCGAAAGCAATGATACCGAGCGTAGTGCGTACCGACTCGCTATCAACCAGCGGTGCGTACAAGAACAAACGCATTACCGCACCAAAGATAGCGATTTTACTGGCGGTCGCCAGGAAGGTAGACACCGGTGCCGGTGCCCCCTGATAAACATCGGGAGTCCACAGGTGAAATGGTACCAGCGACAGTTTGAAGCCCAAGCCGACCAGCATCATACCCAGACCAGCCAGCAGCAACGGTGCGTGCAGTTGGTGATCTCCGAGGCTCTTGCCAAGACTGGCAAAGCTCAGGCTGCCGGAATCGGCATACACCAGCGCCATACCAAACAGCAGGAATGAGGACGCAGCGGCAGACAGCAGCATGTACTTGATAGCCGCTTCCAGCGAACGCTTCTGACGGAAGGCATACCCTACCATACCGAACAACGGCAGGGAGATAAGCTCGATACCAATGAAGAACGCAGCCAAATGGTTTGCGCTCGCCAGCAGAATACCGCCCAGCGCCGCAATCAGCACCATCAGGTAGAACTCGTCTTTATTGTCCGGAAAACCTTCCAGCCACGGGTACGCAAAGGTACTGGTCGCCAGGCTCGCTGCCAACACCAGACCGGTATAGAACATCGAGAAACCATCGACCCGGATAAGCGGAGTCACGTCGGTCGGCCCAACCTGGCCGACCAGATACAGCGACAACAGCGCAATGTTCAGGCCGATGACCGTCAGCGTTGCGTTGATAAAATGGTTGCGTCGCCACGCAATGCACAGCATCACAACCACAACTGTCAATCCGACGATTAACAGTGGCGACATCGCGATCAGTTGTTGAGGAGTTATTGTCATGGCGAATTACAGCCCTGTCGTTGAAATTGTTGAACTCTGAACCGATGACGTAAACCAGTGCTGGATATTCGCCATCGCCGCACTGGACGTGTCCAGAATCGGCTGCGGATAAACACCCAACAGCACCAGCAGTACCACCAGCAGCAGAATGAGTGACAGTTCACGTGCGGTCATACCCTGCAGCGGCTCATCCGATTTGGCGGCACCGTAGAACGCACGTTGCATCATCACCAGCGAATACACAGAAGCAAACACCAGACCAAACGTTGAAATCACCGTAATCACCGGCACGACAGGGTAGCTGCCGAACAGGATCATGAATTCGCCAACAAAGTTACCGGTACCCGGCATCCCGAGGGTAGCCACTGCAAAGAACAGCGACAGCGCAGGCAAGTAACGAATACGGCCCCACAATCCGCCCATCTGACGCAGATCGCGCGTATGCAGACGTTCATACATCTGACCACAGATAATGAACAGACCCGCCGCTGACAGACCGTGTGCAATCATCTGCACTACAGCGCCCTGATAAGCCAGTTGACTGCCGGAGTAGATGGCAATCATCACAAAGCCCATGTGCGATACCGAGGTGTAGGCGATGAGGCGTTTGATATCGGTTTGTTTGAAGGCCATCCAGGCGCCGTAGAAAATACCGATAATCCCCAACCACATGGCGATAGGCGCAAAATCATGCGAAGCATTCGGAAACAGCGGCAGGCTGAATCGCAATAAACCGTACGCCGCCGTTTTCAGCAGAATACCTGCCAGGTCAACGGAGCCTGCGGTCGGTGCCTGGCTGTGCGCATCGGGCAGCCAACCATGCAACGGTACTACCGGCATTTTCACCGCGAAAGCGATGAAGAAACCGAGCATCAGTGCGTATTCCAGTCCGTAAGACATCGGGGTCTTCAGCAGACGGGAATAGTCAAAGGTCCATTCGCCGGTGGCGTTGTGATGAACGAACACCAACGCCAGAATGGCTATCAGCATCACCAGACCACTCGCCTGCGTATAAATAAAGAATTTAGTCGCAGCGGCGATACGCGTTTTACCGTCAGACCCTTTGTGCCCCCACAGCGCGATCAGGAAGTACATCGGCACCAACATCATTTCCCAGAAGAAGAAGAACAGGAACATGTCGATAGCCAGGAAGACACCAATCACCCCGCCGAGGATCCACAGCAGGTTCAGGTGGAAAAAGCCCTGATAGCGTTGAATCTCACGCCAGGAACAGAGGATCGCCAGCACACCCAGCAGGCCGGTCAGCACCACCATCAGCAATGACAGACCATCAAGTGCCAGGTGAATAGAGATACCGAAACGCGGTATCCAGTTCAGGATGAACTCCGACTGCCACTGCGGAATGCCCGTCGGTGTCGCCAGCGAAAAGCCGCCTTGCAGCCACAACTGCAATGACAGCGCCAGTGTTAACCCCATTGAAATCAGCGCGATCCAGCGCGGCACACGCGTGCCGAAACGCTCGAGCTGCCAGCACAGCAGGCCGCCGATAAAGGGGATAAGAATCAGCCAAGGTAGTAGCATGGCGTTTTGTGTCCCTAAATTAAAGAAAACGAAAAACTTGCTGCCTGCGGGGCCACGCAATGTGATGTGCCCCGCCCCTCTGCATTACCGCATCGCTTAAACCAGCAATAGCAGCGCCAGTACCACCACAGCGCCGATGCCCATTGAAGCGGCATACCAGCGCACCTGCCCGTTTTCGCTGACGACCAGCGCACGGTTACCCCAACGGGTAATAATGGCTGGAATATTCATCAACGCATTCAGCGGGTCACGCTGCAGCAATGTCGCAATGGCCAGATACGGTTTGACGAACACCTTGTCGTACAGCCAGTCGAATCCCCAGGCATGGAACCACCATGTTGAGAAGAAGCGACCCGGTGCACTGTTGGCGACACTGGTCACCAACTGGCGTTTGCCCAGCCACAGTGCGGCTGCCAGCAAAATACCGGCGATAGCGACCACACCGGAGGCGATTTCCAGCGTCATGACCTGGCCATGCTCAAGTTCGGTCGTAGCAGGCAGTACGCCGTGCAGTGGCAGCGCAATTTGAGCGCCAACGAAGGTGGACAGCACCAGCAGCACCAGCAACGGCAAGTGGTGGGAGATTCCCTTACCTGCGTGGGCTTTGGTTTTTGCTTCACCATGGAACACGATAAAAATCATCCGGAAGGTATACAGCGACGTCATGAACGCGCCCACCAGACCGGCAACTACCAGATTGATATGACCGTTGGCCCAGGCACCAGCCAGGATTTCGTCCTTACTGAAGAAACCAGCCGTTACCATCGGCAATGCCGACAGCGCCGCGCCACCCACCAGGAAACAGGCGTACACCAGCGGAATGGTCTTACGTAGGCCACCCATCTTGAAGATGTTTTGTTCATGATGACAGGCCAGAATGACCGAGCCGGACGACAGGAACAACAGAGCTTTGAAGAACGCATGCGTCATCAGATGGAAGATAGCAGCGTCCCATGCCTGAACACCCAGAGCCAGGAACATATAACCAATCTGGCTCATGGTGGAGTAGGCCAACACACGCTTGATGTCGGTCTGCACCAGTGCGGCGAAACCCGCCAGCAGCAAGGTAATAGCACCCACATTGGCCACCAGATGCAGTACATCCGGTGCCAGCAGGAACAGGCCGTGGGTACGAGCGATCAGGTACACGCCTGCGGTCACCATGGTTGCCGCGTGAATCAACGCGGAAACCGGTGTCGGACCCGCCATCGCGTCCGCCAGCCAGGTCTGCAACGGCAACTGAGCCGATTTACCTACCGCGCCACCCAACAGCATCAGTGTTGCCCAGGTGATAGCCGGAGAACCTTCAGCAAAATGCTGCGGTGCCAGTACCATCAGGTCACGGAAGTTCAACGTACCCAGTTCGCGATACAGGATGAACAACGCAATCGCCAGGAACACGTCACCCACACGGGTAACGATGAAGGCTTTCATCGCCGCCGCACCGTTATTCGGGTTGGTGTAGTAGAAACCAATCAGCAGGTAACTGCACAGCCCCACCCCTTCCCAGCCGAGGTACATCAGCAGCAGGTTGTCTGACAACACCAGCACAACCATGCTGGCGATGAACAGGTTGGTGTAGGCAAAGAAGCGGGAATATCCCTCTTCACCGCGCATATACCAAGAAGCAAACAGGTGGATGAAGAAACCCACGCCAGTCACTACCGACAGCATGGTCAACGACAGACCGTCCAACGCCAGCGTAACGCCGATGTCAAACTTGCCTACCGTCATCCAGCTCCACAGATGCTGACTGAAGAAGGTCACCCCGCCAGGCTGTTGCTGGCTGAGAAAATCCATCACCACTCCGCCAGTGACCAGCGCGGCCAGGCCAATCGACCCCACCCCGACGGTCGCGGAAACATTTTCCGACCAGCGTCCACGAGAGAAAGCCAGTAACAAGAATCCGATCAGCGGAAACAGAATAGTTAAGTAGAGTAAGTTCATCCGCGCATCTCACTGACAGTATCAATATTCAGGGTCTGACGGCGACGATACAACTGAAGCAGCAACGCCAGACCAATACTGGCCTCCGCTGCGGCCAGCGTAATAGCCAGGATATACATCACCTGACCATCCGATTGTCCCCAGTAGCTTCCTGCAACCACAAAAGCCAGCGCCGCAGCATTAATCATGATTTCCAGACAAATCAGCATAAACAGCAGATTGCGGCGAATCACCAGCCCGGTCAGCCCCAGCACAAAGAGGATGGCCGCCAACAGCAAACCATGTTGTAGCGGAATCATGCGCGTTCCTCCGTTATTTTCTTATCGGCATCCTGATCTTTGGCAATCAGCTCTCCGCGCTTATCTTCACGGCCAATGTGGAAAGCCACCACCAGACCGGCCAGCAACAGCATCGACGCCAGTTCAACCGCCAGTACATACGGCCCGAACAGACTGATACCCACCGCTTTCGCATCAACCATATTACCGACGATATTCTGGTCGGTGATGCTGGTAATCCCTTTGACGATCACCGCCAGCAGAATCAGAGAAAGCGCCCCCGGCCCTATCCATACCGCAGGTTTCAGCCACAGTTTTTCCTGTTCATCCACCGAATTACCGAGGTTCAGCATCATGACCACGAAGACGAACAACACCATGATGGCACCAGCGTAGACGATGATCTCCAGCGCCCCGGCGAAATACGCCCCCAGCGAGAAGAACACACCGGCAACCGCCAGTAACGAAACAATCAGATAAAGTAATGCATGTACTGGATTGGTATGGGTAATGACACGTAGTGTTGCCAGTACCGCAATAATCGCAGTCGCATAAAAAGCGAATTCCATGCTTGGCTCCTTAGGGCAGCAGGCCTTTGACGTCAATGGGTTTGGCTTCGTTTTCGGCTTCGCCCTTCTCTTTCCCATCAACAGCCATACCGGCCATCCGGTAGAAGTTGTATTCCGGATATTTACCCGGCCCCGAGATCAGCAGATCTTCTTTTTCGTACACCAGATCCTGGCGCTTGAACTCACCCATTTCAAAATCAGGGGTCAGCTGAATTGCCGTCGTCGGACAGGCCTCTTCACACATACCGCAGAAAATACAGCGGGAGAAGTTGATACGGAAAAACTCCGGATACCAACGGCCATCCTTCATTTCCGCCTTCTGCAAAGAGATACAGCCCACCGGGCAGGCCACGGCGCACAGGTTACAGGCGACGCAGCGCTCCTGTCCGTCCGGATCACGGGTCAGTACAATACGACCACGGAAGCGCGGCGGTGGATTCACCGGCTCTTCCGGATACATTTTGGTTTCACGCTTTTTAAACGCGTTGGAACCCACCATGCAGATACTGCGTACCTGGGTGCCGAAACCAATCAAAAGTTCTTTCAGTGTCATGGTTTATTCACCCCTATCAAGCGTTGTACAGAATGACCGCAGCGGTCACCAGCAGGTTCAGCAGCGTCAGTGGCAAACATACGCGCCAGCCGAATGCCATCACCTGGTCATAACGCGGACGTGGCAACGACGCACGAATCAGGATGAACATCATCATGAAAAACGCCGTTTTCAACGCAAACCAGACGAACGGAGGCAGGAAAGGACCATGCCAGCCACCGAAGAACAACGTGACGATAAGCGCAGAGACCGTCACGATACCGATGTATTCACCGACGAAGAACAGACCGAATTTCATCCCGGCGTACTCGATATGGTAGCCGTCTGCCAGTTCCTGTTCCGCTTCCGGTTGGTCAAACGGATGACGGTGGCACACCGCCACACCCGCAATCGCAAAGGTGATAAAGCCGAAGAACTGCGGGATAACGTTCCACACCGTGGACTGCGCGTTAACGATATCCGCCATGTTGAACGAACCCGCCTGCGCGACCACGCCCATCAGCGACAACCCGAGGAACACTTCATAGCTCAGTGTTTGCGCCGACGCACGTACCGCACCCAACAGCGAGTATTTGTTGTTACTCGACCAACCGGCAAACAACACGGCGTAAACTGCCAGCCCTGCCATCATCAGGAAGAACAACACCCCGATGTTCAGGTTGGCAACCTGCCAGGTTGGACTAACCGGTACGATAGCGAACGACAGCAGCAGCGACGTAAACGCAATTACCGGTGCGAGGGTGAAAATCACCTTGTCGGCAAACGGCGGCGTCCAGTCTTCTTTGAAGAACATCTTGAGCATGTCCGAGACCAGTTGCAACGAACCGCCCCAGCCTACGCGGTTAGGTCCGTAACGCCCCTGGAACAGCGCCAGCAAACGGCGCTCCCCCATACTCATCAGCGCACCGCAGCTGACTACGACCAGCAGAATCACCACTGCTTTGCCGACGGTAGCCAGAATATCCAGTACATCCGGAGTCAACCAACTCATTGTGCAGCCTCCCGCAGCATTTCAACGGTCGCACCCGCCAGCACCGGAGCAATGCCCGGGAAGCCCAGCGGCAAACCAATCTGGCCCTGACGCAGTTCAGCGCTTAACCGCACCGGCAGACGCAACGTCTGACCACCACAGGTGATGTCCAGCAACGCGCCGGCATTAACCCCTAACAGCGCGGCATCCGCCTGACTCACGACCGCACAAGCCTGTGGCATACGCTGCTGAATCACACCAGAACGCTGCGACAACTCGTCACTACCAAACAGATTGTAGTAAGGCGCAACCTGCCATTGCCCTTGCTGAGGAGCAAACGGCGCGGGGATCTGACTGAAGTATGGCAGCGAACCCTCACCCGCTTCGATAAGGCGCACGCCCGGATCACCGTGGCGCAAATGTCCGCCCACTTCATCCTGGAATTTGTTCCACGCTTGCGGTGAGTTCCAACCCGGTGCCCAGGCAAACGGCACCTGCTGACGCTCGGCCAACGGACTGTTGTTCCCTTCCATTGAGAAGGCGAACATGGTGTCACGGTCCTGTGGCTGACGCGGCTCATGCACGCTGATGTTGGCGCGCATCGCGGTACGACCACTGTAACGATGTGGTTCACGTGCCAGTTTCTGACCCTGGACGCGGAACGAGGCATCCGGTGCAGCGTCCTTGATTGCCGCCAATTGCGGCAGTGCGCTGACACAGGCGTCGATAACGTGGTCTAGTTGTGTCCAGTCCACCTGACGGCTGTTATAGGTGATATACAGGGAATGCAGCCAACGCCAGCTTTCCAGCATAACCACCTTGTTGTCGTAGTAGGTCGGCTCGTAAACCTGGAAGAAGCGCTGCGCACGACCTTCCTGACTGATGAGCGTACCGTCGCTTTCTGCAAAGCTGGCGGAAGACAGCACCAGACTGGCTTTATCCATGATCGCGGTACGCTGGTGATCCAACACAATCAGATTGGTTGCTTTTGCCAGCGCCGCATCGACACGTGCCGCAGGCGCATGGCGATACAGATCATTTTCCAACACCACCACACTGTCGGCTTCACCGGTTTCCAACTGCGATAGTGCATCATCCAGCGAACCACCACCGATCATCGCCACACCCATGCTGTTGGCAGAAGCGGCGACAAACGTAATGCCGACGTCAGAACCGCGGGCTTTGAGCGCCTTGGCAACGTTGGCAGCCGCTGCAATCACATCGTCGCTACCGGCATTGGTGCCAGAAATAATCAACGGTTTGCGAGCGCCAGCCAGTGCCTGAACGATGACGTCCACTTTCTGGGTAAGATCAGCAGGTAAATCGCTAACTGCCGGGGCAGCATTGTCGAGTGCATGGGCAATCGCGAAGCCCAGGCGAGCCTGTTCTGCTACCGGTGCACGGTAATTCCAGGCCGCGATATCATCCAGACGGGTGCTATCGACGTTAGTAACAAACAGCGGGTGTTTGGCGTGATGACCGATATTCAGGATGGCCGCAATCTGCCAGTCAGCGACTTTCTGGGCTGCCGCCAGCTCACGCGCTTTGCCTTTCACTGCCTGACGGACCGCCAGTGCAATACGCGCCCCGGTCTGGGTCAGATCTTCACCCAGCACCAGCACTGCGTCATAGCTTTCGATTTCACGCAGAGAAGGCGTACGGACACCACTCTCTTTCAACACTTTCAGCATCAGTTGCAGACGGTTTTGCTCAGCCTGCGATACACCGGTGTAGAAGTTGTCGGCACCGACCAGCTCACGCAACGCGAAGTTGCTTTCTACGCTGGCGCGCGGCGACCCGATACCGATGACACGTTTAGCCTGACGCAACACATCGGCGGCACCTTGCAATGCCTGCTCGGCATTCAGGGCAATCCAGTCATCACCGCGACGTTGCAACGGCTGACGAGGACGGTCTTTCAGGTTGACGTAGCCATAACCGAAACGACCGCGGTCGCACAGGAAATAATGGTTCACGCTGCCGTTATAGCGGTTTTCGATGCGGCGCAATTCGCCATAACGCTCGCCAGGACTGGTGTTACATCCCACGCTGCACTGCTGACAAATGCTCGGCGCGAACTGCATATCCCATTTACGGTTGTAACGTTCAGAATGGGTTTTGTCGGTGAAGACCCCAGTCGGGCACACTTCCACCAGGTTGCCGGAAAATTCGCTTTCCAACACGCCATCTTCCGGACGACCGAAATAGACGTTGTCATGCGCACCGTAAACACCCAAATCTTTACCGTCGGCGTAATCCTTGTAATACCGCACGCAACGGTAACAAGCGATACAACGGTTCATCTCATGGGAGATGAACGGGCCAAGATCCTGGTTGTGATGCGTACGCTTGGTGAAACGGTAACGACGGAAGTTATGGCCCGTCATTACGGTCATATCCTGCAGATGACAGTTCCCCCCCTCTTCACAGACCGGACAGTCGTGCGGGTGGTTGGTCATCAGAAATTCCACAATGGTTTTGCGGAACTGCTTTGCTTCGTCATCGTCAATAGCGATATAAGCGCCATCCGACGCTGGCGTCATACAGGACATTACCAGACGACCACGGGTATCTTCCGCGTTCTGATACTGCTTGACCGCACACAGGCGGCAAGCACCGACGCTCCCCAGCGCCGGATGCCAGCAAAAGTAAGGAATATCAAGTCCCAAAGACAGACAAGCCTGCAGCAGGTTATCCGCTCCGTCCACTTCATATTCTTTGCCGTCTACATGAATCGTTGCCATAGTCAGCATGCTTCCATAACAGCCCACCTCAGGCGGGCACTAATCAAAAATTCTGTCTGCGGGATGAATCAACGTTGACTCCCGGTATGATGCTCAACACACCGGGCAACGTGATTACCAGCGCTGTTTCAGCAGGTTGGGCTGAATGCCGCCAATCGGTTTGGCGTTACTGACCACCTGTCTGGCGATGCCTGCCTCGAATTCGTCCCGGAAATATTTAATAGCGCTCTGCAACGGTTCGACCGCACCCGGCGCATGCGCGCAGAAGGTGTTGCCCGGCCCCAGGAAGCGGCACAATTGTTCCAGCGTTTCAATATCGCCGGGTTGCCCTTCACCACGCTCCAGTGCACGCAAAATCTTCACGCTCCACGGCAAGCCGTCACGGCAAGGCGTACACCAGCCGCAGGACTCACGGGCGAAAAACTCTTCCAGATTGCGGGTCAGCGATACCATGTTGATTTCATTATCGACCGCCATCGCCAGCGCCGTACCCAGACGGCTACCGGCCTTACCGATGTTTTCAAAGTCCATCGGTAAGTCGAGATGGGCATCGGTCAGAAAATCGGTACCCGCTCCGCCAGGCTGCCACGCTTTTAAGGTCAGACCATCGCGCATACCACCGGCATAATCTTCCAGGATTTCACGGGCAGTTGTGCCAAACGGCAGTTCCCACAGACCTGGATTTTTCACACGTCCGGAGAAACCCATCAGTTTGGTGCCGGCATCTTTACTCTTGCCAGCTGACAGCCCCTGATACCACTCCACACCATGCTCAATAATGGCAGGTACGTTGCACAACGTTTCTACGTTGTTAACGCAGGTGGGTTTACCCCACGCACCAGCAGAAGCCGGGAACGGTGGTTTAGAACGAGGGTTGGCACGACGACCTTCCAGCGAGTTGATAAGCGCTGTTTCTTCGCCGCAAATGTAACGACCCGCACCGGTGTGGACAAACAGCTCAAAATCAAAGCCGGTGCCCATGATGTTTTTGCCAAGCAGCCCGGCTTCTGTCGCCTCAGCGATAGCACGGCGCAAATTGGCCGCCGCCTCAACGTATTCACCGCGCAGGAAGATATAACCGCGATAGGCTTTCAGCGCATAAGCGCCGATCAACATGCCTTCCACCAGCAGATGCGGCATCTGCTCCATCAACAGGCGGTCTTTGTAGGTACCCGGTTCCATCTCATCCGCGTTGCACAGCAGGTAGCGGATATTCATGCTTTCGTCTTTCGGCATCAGGCTCCACTTAAGACCCGTGGAGAAACCTGCACCGCCGCGACCACGCAAACCAGCATCTTTAACCAGGGTGACGACTTCATCCTGCGCCATACCAGTCAGCGCTTTTTTAGCACCGGCATAACCATTTTTGCTGCGGTATTCGTCCAGCCATACCGGCTGTTTGTCGGCACGCAAACGCCAGGTCAAAGGATGCTGCTCAGCCGTCAGAACAATGTTTTTACTCATTGATACTGCTCCAGTAACGAATCGAGATCATCAGGCTTCAGCTGACTATGGGTATCCTCGTCGACCATCATCGTCGGCCCCTTGTCGCAGTTTCCCAGACAGCAGGTCGGCAATAATGTAAAACGACCATCAAATGTCGTCTGACCCGGCTTGATATTCAGCTTTTTCTCCAGCGCAGCCTGAATGCCTTGGTAGCCTGTGATGTGGCACACGACGCTGTCACAGTAGCGGATAACATGGCGCCCTACCGGCTGACGGTAAATCTGGCTATAAAACGTCGCTACGCCTTCTACGTCGCTGGCTGGGATACCCAGCACATCGGCAATGGCGTTAATCGCGCCATCCGGTACCCATCCACGCTGCTTCTGTACAATTTTCAGCGCTTCGATAGACGCCGCGCGCGCATCTTCGTAGTGGTGTTTTTCATGCTCGATAGCATCACGCTCTGTGTCACTTAACACAAAAACATCGCTGGCGGCCTGCGCCGGAGCATCGATAGAATCCTGAGTGTTGTTATGGTCGTGCATAATTAGCGGTCCACATCTGACATGACAAAATCAATACTACCGAGGTATACGATCAAGTCGGATACCAGACAGCCACGAATCACCGCCGGGATCTGTTGCAGGTGCGCAAAGCTCGGCGTGCGAATACGGGTTCGGTAACTCATGGTGCTGCCGTCGCTGGTCAGGTAATAACTGTTAATTCCCTTGGTCGCTTCGATCATCTGGAATGATTCGTTAGCCGGCATCACCGGGCCCCAGGAAACCTGCAGGAAGTGGTTAATCAGCGTCTCAATATGTTGCAGCGTGCGCTCTTTCGGTGGCGGCGTAGTCAGCGGATGGTCAGCCTTGAACGGACCTTCCGGCATGTTCTTCAGGCACTGCTCCAGAATACGCAGACTCTGACGCAGCTCTTCCACTTTCAGCATGACGCGGCTGTAGCAATCACTAACGCCATCACCCACCGGTATCTCAAAGTCGAAGTTTTCATAGCCAGAGTAAGGACGGGCTTTACGCACATCGAACGCGATGCCGGTAGCACGCAGGCCTGCGCCAGTTACGCCCCACTCCAACGCTTCTTTAGCGTTGTAAGCGGCAACACCCTGTGAACGCCCTTTCAGAATACTGTTTTGCAGCGCGGCTTTGATGTAGGTGTCCAGACGCGCTGGCATCCAATCAAGGAATTCTCGCAGCAGACGCTCCCAGCCACGCGGCAGGTCATGTGCAACACCGCCGATACGGAACCAGGCCGGGTGCATACGGTAGCCGGTAATCGCTTCGACCAAATCGTAGATTTTCTGACGATCGGTAAACGCGAAGAACACCGGCGTCATGGCACCGACGTCCTGAATGAAGGTACTGATGTACAGCAGGTGGCTGTTGATACGGAACAGTTCGGACAGCATGACGCGAATCACATTCACGCGTTCCGGCACCTCGATACCTGCCAGTTTTTCCACCGCCAGCACATAAGGCATTTCATTTACACAACCGCCGAGGTATTCGATACGGTCGGTGTAAGGGATATAACTGTGCCAGGACTGGCGTTCACCCATTTTTTCCGCACCACGGTGGTGATAGCCGATATCAGGAATACAATCGACAATCTCTTCACCATCGAGCTGCAGGATGATACGGAAGGCACCATGCGCAGACGGGTGGTTCGGCCCCAGGTTCAGGAACATGAAGTCTTCGTTATTCGTACCGCGCTTCATCCCCCACTCTTCTGGTTTGAAGGTCAGGGACTCCATCTCCATGTCCTCGCGCTGTTTGGTCAGCACGAAAGGATCGAATTCGGTAGCACGCGCCGGGAAATCTTTACGCAGCGGGTGACCCTGCCAGGTCTGCGGCATCATGATGCGCGTCAGGTGAGGGTGACCTTTGAAGGTGATACCAAACATGTCCCACACTTCACGCTCATACCAGTTGGCGTTAGGGAACAGTTTGGTCAGGGTAGGCATGTTGAGATCGTTTTCAGACAGCGCCACTTTCAACATGATATCGCGGTTACGCTCAATCGAAATAAAGTGGTAGAAAACGGTAAAATCAGCATCCGGCAACCCCTGGCGGTGGGTACGCAGACGTTCGTCCACACCATGCAGGTCAAGCAGCATCACATAGGGTTTAGGCTGTTTTTTCAGGAAAACCACTACATCCAGCAATTGCTCGCGTTTCACCCAAACTACCGGCAGACCGGTACGGGTTGCCTGGATGGTGAATGCTTCCGGCCCAAAACGGTTACACAGCTCGCCAACGACCGGATCATCCATGTGATCACGGGTTTGCCATGCAGGCAGAGCGACATCGTGCGTCGTTAAATCTGTCATAAATTATGTCACCACAGTAAATGTGCTATTTCTGTGACTGATGATGGCTACACACGTTTATCGTGATATGAATTTACCGTGATCTTACGTAGCCACTACAGCCTTCACTCACAGGGGTCAAATCTCATCAGGAGAACGCAGGTTGGTTACCGCAATGCGCTCGCCTCGTTTACGTTCGCGCTCGGATTGCATGTTCGCGCGGTAAACCCCCTGATCGCCTACCACCCATGACAGAGGACGGCGTTCCTTACCAATAGACTCTTTCAGCAGCAACAGTGCCTGCATGTAGGCTTCCGGACGTGGCGGGCATCCAGGGATGTACACATCGACCGGCAGGAACTTATCAACCCCCTGCACTACGGAATAAATATCGTACATACCGCCGGAATTCGCACAGGCTCCCATGGAGATAACCCATTTAGGTGCCAACATCTGGTCGTATAAACGCTGAATGACCGGCGCCATTTTTAAGAACGGCGTACCGGCCACGACCATGAAATCCGCCTGACGCGGTGAAGCACGAATAACTTCGGAACCAAAGCGCGCCACATCGTGCACTGAGGTAAAAGATGTCGCCATTTCTACATAGCAACAGGAAAGACCGAAGTTATAAGGCCACAAGGAATTGCTGCGCCCCCAGTTGACCATGCTGTGCAGCGACTGTTCCAGGTTGCCCATGAAAACGCTGCGATTGACATGCTGCTCAAGCGGATCGCTGACAATCTCTTGCTTCTGGAGGGGGTAACGGTCGTTCTCACCGTCCGGGTCAATGCGGGTGAGCGTATAATCCATCTTCTAAATGCCTCGCTATTACTGCTGATGAGTGTTAGTGGTCTGGGTCACGACATTGGATTTCACGACTTGTCTTTTGGAACGCACAGGCGTCCAGTCCAACGCGCCGATGCGCACCAGATAGACCAAACCAGCCAACAGCACCAAAATGAAAATTGTAGCCTCGACGAAGCCTATCCACCCACTTTCCCGGACAGAAACTGACCAGGCGTAAAGATAGAGAGCTTCAACGTCGAAAATAACGAAAAACATGGCAACCAGGTAAAACTTGGCAGACAGGCGCAACCGCGCTGAGCCAACAGAAGCGATACCTGATTCATAAGGGATGTTTTTGTGTCGTGCCCGGGCTCTGCCTCCTAGCAGGAAGCCGCCGAGTAACATAAAGCCGCAGAGACCTACAGCAATGATAACGAATAGCGCAAAGGCCCAGTGATGGGCGAGGACTTCAGTAGTTGTTGACATACTCTTGCTTACTCATCAAAAGTGATCAGACACCTGCTCTTTACCCGGCAGTTTGTCGCCACATCGATTAAAAGGAAGGATTTTTCGCCACAAAAACGCCACAACGTATAAGGTTAAGCAGCGCTTTAATGCGGTCTGATTCCCTGTTATGTAACCTTATTTTCAACGCCACTAAAAATAACAGCACATTACTTTACATGCACGTGGTTTCGTTAACATTTTGTGTGTAACACGGTAACTAAATCGAGTCAGTCAATCGCCTCACGTTAACGATTCCTCCTGCAAAAACCCCTTAAGAGGCTGGGTGACTATACCATTTTCGACAAGAATTCCTGTTCCCCCATAGGGTTAATAGGGGTATTTTTTGATCCAGAACACACTTTTTTCATTTATGTTAGTAAAAAAATTGAGCCAGTTGCTCAGCCATTAACCTTTTCATTCGGTCAACATAGATTTAAAAAAAAGAAAAGCAGTTTTAATAAAACGGGAACACAACGACGGTACTAGACGGTACTAAATGGTGATAAGCGACTGGAAAATGTGATGATACTCCCCGAGCAGGGCGCAAAGCGGGGAATGTGTCGGCAGGGCAAAAACGGAACCAAAAGACAGAACATAGCGGGCTTCTCGCCCCGCTATGTCGTGATATCGATAATATCGCGTAACAGATCAGTCGTTGGGCGGCTCGCGCATATCGCTTTCTGCCCCAGCACTCACCGGCAGCAGATGAGACCGCGTACCCGACTCGATAGCGCTGAAAATGGCGTTCGTCAGCTCATTGTCATGATCCGGATTTTTGCACAGGTAGTAACGCGTATCAGGCAGCTTAGGCAACCCTTCCTCTTCACCCAACACGCGCAACTCCGGGCTCATCATTTCGACTGAACGAACCGTAATCCCCAGACCTGCTTTCACCGCCGCACGCACCGCAGACAACGTAGAAGCAACATAGGAAATTTTCCACGGGATACCCGCCGCGGTCAGTTGCTCGAGCGCCAACGCACGGAACGGACTCGGCTCATCCAATACCACCAGGGAAACGGTCTCTCCCGGCTGGTACTGATAGTCGGCAGCGCAATACCACAACGTCGGTGACGTACGCAGCAACACATGGGGTAAATCCTCGGCATTAGACGTAGTAATGACCAGATCAATTTTCCCTTGTTGCAGCATATCCGCCATTTCTGCGCTGCGTTTGATGCTGACCGCAATCGACAATTTCGGGAATACGGTAGTCACACGCTGCAGGATGAAAGGCAGAATAGTATCCGCCGTATCATCCGAAGCACCGATAGTCAGCGTACCCTGAATATCGCTATACATCAGTGAGGCGCACGCCTCATCATTAAACTGCAGAATTTTTCTGGCGTACCCGAGAAACTGGATGCCATGCTCAGTGAGCAGCTTGTTTCGCCCGTGGCGGGCAAACAGCTCCTTACCAATTAACTGTTCCAGACGCTGCATCTGCTGGCTTACTGCCGACTGCGTTCGACACACAGCGACAGCGGCTGCCGCAAACGTATTCAAATCTGCAACAGCAACGAACGTTCTCAACAGATCGAGATCCAGGTTGAGGACAGGGCGACTTGTATTTGTCATACGGCTCTTCACTTATCTATTTTAATTTTTAACAAACATACCTGGTGTTGATGTTGATGCCCCGACAACGGTCGGATGCACAATAAAAGACGAACAGTATCGCAGACGAACGGTTACGGTAAAAGGCTATCTCTACTATATTCCTTTCCCCGAATCACCTCTCTCCCCTACCCTCCTTATTTAAGCATCTTATTACGGAATCAGACCATCAAGAAGAACCCTTTTATTATTTTAGATAGTAAAATAAAAATGAAAAAAACACCAGCTATCTCACTGCACCACAATTTACTGTCAGCAGATATAAGATTCTGATTGCGCTTACTTTACGGGCTGCTGCCATCAAAATATACGACATCTCTTATTTTCCACTTTTGACGCATACTTTGTGCATCATTGATTGTCTGTTTGCTTGAAAAAGACATTACGCACAAAACATCGGCAGGCCTTCGGATCAAACTATTCCGTTTAAAATGGCGATTTAATCCCATCGCAAAACCCATCAACCAGCCTGATGAATCTGTGTCTATCGATGTTTTTGTCACTAACCTGCCATCCGTAAGTGCTCTGCAATCTCCGGATACAACTACAACTAATACAGTGAGTTACTATCAGTCTGTGACACATTTTTTATGTAAAGATTATTTCTTTTTTGTAAAAGAATCAAAAAATACACAAAAATGTCATGTGTAACATAAACTTTCATGAAGTTATGCGCAGCGAATTCCAACGAGAAAATAATTATCGTATTTACTCTAGGAGATGCCTGATCTTTTTATTCCTGCTCGGTCATTTACGCTATTCGATTAAATAGTCTGGTTTTTTATTATCAGCACCTTGGATAGCTTTTATTTTATCACCAATAAGGAAACATTCCGTGCTGCTCTATAGAGAAACATTTGCTTGCTCTTCTGTTATTACCCTATTTTAAAAATGGTTTTTATGGCGCAAGAACTCGTCCGCCATTTTATGATACCGGTTTCAGCGCTTAAAACAGGTATCTCAATTACGTCAATAAGTGACCGAAATTATTCTCCAGCCCCTCACCATAAGATGATTAACGTGTCGTTATGCGAGACAGATCGTATTATCGGGCGAAACCAAATGGTTTTTTTCTGGTCATCTACTTCGCAGTCGAGGTCGAAAAACAAAAACGCCGACACAGTTTCAGAACATTCCGTTAACAACAAAGACTATTTATCGCCGCTGTGTCAATAATCACTAATCTGGAAGCATCATCACAGCCATAGTAATGATTCTTCAAAACACACAACGAGAAGAGTACATTAGAGGCGTTAGGCGATTACTCATCAGGAATAGGATCCTGTAAAAGGCTTGTTAAATGTCACCGATAGAAAAATCGAAAAAACTGGAAAACGTTTGTTACGATATTCGTGGACCAGTACTAAAAGAAGCAAAACGACTGGAAGAAGAAGGCAACAAGGTACTTAAGCTGAACATCGGCAACCCGGCACCTTTTGGGTTTGATGCCCCGGATGAAATTCTGGTGGATGTCATCCGCAATTTGCCAACCGCGCAAGGCTACTGTGATTCAAAAGGGTTGTACTCTGCTCGTAAGGCTATCGTGCAACACTATCAGGCCCGCGATATGCGTGATGTCACGCTGGAAGACGTCTATATCGGTAACGGCGTATCCGAACTGATTGTCCAGTCAATGCAGGCGTTGCTGAATACCGGTGACGAAATGCTGGTGCCTGCACCGGACTATCCACTGTGGACCGCTGCGGTTTCGCTTTCCAGCGGCAACGCCGTGCACTACCGTTGTGACGAAGAATCCGACTGGTTCCCAGATCTGGATGATATCCGTAGCAAAATCACCCCCCGTACCCGCGGGATCGTCATTATCAACCCGAACAACCCGACCGGAGCGGTATACAGCAAAGAACTGCTACTGGAAGTGGTTGAAATCGCGCGTCAGCATAACCTGATCATTTTTGCCGACGAAATTTACGACAAAATCCTTTATGACGACGCCCAGCATCATTCCATTGCCGCACTGGCACCGGACTTGCTGACGGTGACCTTCAACGGCCTGTCCAAGACCTATCGCGTCGCCGGGTTCCGCCAGGGGTGGATGGTGCTCAATGGCCCGAAAAAACACGCCCGCGGTTATATTGAAGGCTTGGAAATGCTGGCATCCATGCGCTTGTGCGCTAATGTGCCGATGCAGCACGCGATCCAGACGGCGCTGGGCGGTTACCAGAGTATCAGTGAATTCATTCATCCGGGCGGACGCCTGTATGAACAGCGCAATCGTGCATGGGAACTGATTAACCAGATCCCCGGTGTTTCCTGTGTGAAACCCAATGGTGCGCTGTATATGTTCCCCCGCATTGACGCCAAACGGTTCAATATCCACGACGACCAGAAATTGGTACTGGACTTGCTGTTGCAGGAAAAAGTGCTGCTGGTGCAAGGTACCGCGTTTAACTGGCCGGAACCGGACCACCTGCGTATTGTGACGCTGCCACGTGTTGATGATCTGGACATGGCAATCAACAAACTGGGCCGTTTCCTGGAAGGGTATCACCAGTAATGCGTTGCGTTCGGCACTACACGGTGCCGAACGCACCTTCCTTTTATTCTGAACCTTTATCTTCTCCTGCTCCTTTTACCACATCGGCTTTTTCAGGCTGGCCCTGATTTGCTTCTTGGTGTCAGAGCCGCCACAATAAACCTCTATTGCCTTACGCCGAGAGATGTTCATGGTCCAGAGTCACTTCTTCGCTCATTTATCCCGCCTGAAACTCATTAGCCGCTGGCCGCTGATGCGCAATGTCCGGACAGAAAATGTCTCCGAACACAGTCTGCAAGTCGCCTTTGTCGCGCACGCGCTTGCCGTGATCAAAAACCGTAAATTCAACGGCAATATCAATGTTGGCCGTATTGCTTTGCTTGCTATGTACCATGATGCCAGCGAAGTGTTGACCGGCGACATGCCCACGCCGATTAAGTATTACAACGCACAGATTGCCCACGAATATAAGAAAATCGAAAAAATTGCCCGCCATAACCTGATCACCATGTTACCTGCCGAACTGCAACAGGACTTCAGCCCACTGCTGGACGAATCCCACATCAGTGAAGAGGAGCAGGCGATTGTTAAACAGGCGGATGCGCTTTGCGCGTACCTGAAATGTCTGGAAGAGCTATCGGCAGGCAATAATGAATTTCTGCTGGCCAAAGCGCGACTGGAAAAAACGCTCCAGCAACGCCACAGCCCGGAAATGGATTACTTCATGACAGTGTTTATTCCGAGTTTCAGCCTGTCACTGGACGAAATCAGCCAGGAATCGCCGCTGTAATCGCTCTTGCAGGTCAACTCAAACAGCCTGAGTCAGGCCTCAGGCTGTTTTCCTTATTTACGGTTTTACGGTCAGAATGGGTATAGCCAAGGCACCATCACCACGCTAACGACCATCACTACCAGGGTGAACGGCACACCGACCCGAACAAAATCGCTGAAACGATATCCACCTGGTGCCAGTACCAGCGTATTCACCGGCGAGGAAACCGGCGTCATAAATGCAGCCGAAGCGGCAATCGCGATGATCATTGCAAACGGGTAAGGCGAAACCTGCATCTGTTCTGCCGCGGCAATCGCAATTGGTGCCATCAATACCGCCGTCGCCGTGTTGGAAATAAACAACCCCGTCAGTGCGCACAGTAGAAACAGGCATACCAGCATCACATGCGGCCCGGCATCACCGCCAATTTCCATCAGCCCTTTTACTACCAGCGCGACCCCACCGGTTTGCTGTAATGCCAGCGCAAACGGCATCATCCCGACGATAAGAATCAGGCTCGGCCAGTGTACTGCGCGGTAGGCGCTTTCCATGTCGATACAGCGGAACTGCCCCATCAACAGACACGCAATCAAGGCAGCAATCGCGTTAGGAATTTCGTCGGTGAGCATCATCGCCACCATCAGCGCCAGACAAAATAACGCGTGTGGGGCCTGATTGCTGGCGGGGGCGACTTCATCGACTTCCGCTGGTAAATTGAGCACAATAAAATGACGCTTATGCTGATGCAGCAGACGGATGTTTTTCCAGTCGCCGATGACCAGCAGGATATCGCCCAGCTTTAACGCTTCGTCAGCCAGCGTCCCTTCCATCGCCTCACCGTCCCGGCGAATGCCGACAACCGTCAACCCATAGCGACTGCGAAATGCGACCTCTTGCAACGTTTTGCCCAAGAGCCCGGAGTCCGGGATAAGCGAGACCTCTGCCATACCGACATCGCGCGCCTGCTCAGAGAAATATTCGCCGCGCAGTACCATCGGCTCCAGCCGCTGGGTGGCGCAAAACTCACGCAGGTCAACCTCCGACGCCGACATATCGACCAGCAACACATCATTGAGCCGTAACTCGCTATTACCACTCACGCTCACCATAATGCGTCGGAACTTTTGCCAGCGTTCAATCCCGACCACATTGGCACCATAGCGCTGGCGTAATTGCAAATCGTCCAGACGTTGGCCGATGAGCGGTGATCCGGTTCGGATCGCCAGCCGACGCGCCCGCCCGGTCAGCCGATACTCCCTGATAAGGTCCCGAAACGTTTTACGCTTCCACCCGTCTTTCTGACCATCGCTATCTGTTGTGGTCAGCCAGAAACGCGCAACCAGCATATACACAATCCCGGTCAACAGAACGACGGCACCGATAGGCGTGACGCTAAAAAAACTGAACCCAGCCATTCCGGTTCGCATCAACTCACTGCTGACAACCATATTGGGTGGCGTCGCCACCAACGTCATCATCCCACTGATAAGGCCAGCGAAAGCCAGCGGCATCATCAGACGGGCTGGCGTCGTTTTCATTCGTGCGGCAACATTCAGCACCACGGGAATAAAAATAGCCACCACACCGGTCGAACTCATGAAAGCCCCGAGCAGCGCTACCGTAAACATCAGCAGAATCAGCATGCGGGTTTCACTCTGCCCGGCCACACGCATCAACCAGTCGCCGACTTGATAAGCGACGCCCGTTCGCACCAGACCTTCACCAATCACAAACAATGCCGCTATCAGGAATACGTTTGGATCGCTGAAACCAATCAGTGCCTCCTGTAGCGTTAGCGTACCGCTCAAGACAAACGCGACAATCACCAGCAACGCGATCACATCCATGCGCAGCTTACCGGTGGCAAACAACACAATGGCAATCGATAACAGAATGACGACCCAGACTAGCGAACTGCTCAACATGCCTCCTCCTGACGTTAACGGTCCTTATTCATCAGGCGGCACTCCGGTCAGAAGTTGTTCCTCCAAGGGAGCCGCTTAAACCCAGAATGCCATAAAAAAACCCTGACAAAGCAGGGTCTTGATCATGTTTAGCAGGGTTTACGTCATCATTTCAGGGTGATATTCACCCAGCCCTCTGCTGTACGCGAAATCTGCAATTGCTCAAGAGAAGATAATGCGGCATCCACCTCATCCAAACGTGGCGTATCGGCTGGCGCCTTCACCGCGATAACCTTGCACCCGGCGGCTAAGCCCGACAGCACACCGGCTGGCGCATCCTCCACTACGACACACTCTGCGGGTGACAGACCCAATCGTTCGGCACCCAGCAGATAAGCATCCGGGTTCGGTTTACCACGCGCCACCTGCTCTGCGGTAATAAACTCACGCGGAGCAGACAGCCCCGCCTCACGATGGCGAGCATGGGCAATCGGCACCGTTCCTGACGTCACTATCGCCCACGGGATATCCAGTTCATCCAGACGAGTCAGCAACGCCTGTGCACCGGGCATAGCGACAATACCTGCCGTATCCGTCGCTTCAACCTGCTCCAGCTCAACAAACTCTCGTTGGATAGTCTCTTCGCTGGCACCTGCCAGAAAATGACGCAACGAGGTAATAGCTTGTTTACCATGAATAAAATCCAGGACCGTTTGCGGCGCGATATCATGATCTATGGCCCAGTTACTCCAGGCTCGTTCCACCGCAGGCAATGAATCCACCAGCGTGCCGTCAAGATCAAATAGAAAACCTTTACACTCCACAAAAAGCCCCTTCTTTACTTATCTGCCCCTGAACCGAATCAGGCATTGATGATTTGCGCGATCTCTACCGCACTCAGGTGATACTGACGTGGGCAGGATTGCCAAATCGCCAGCATGCGGACGTATTTATCCCACATTTTGGTCTGTGAGTTAAAGCCATGTGTGCCGGAATCAAAATGAGGATAACGGCCTTCCACATGTACCATGAAGCGCACGTAACCAAGATAACGCGCCTCCGTTGCCGCATCGAACCCCAGAAACGCCAGGCGGCGCTCATCCATATCCGGTTTTTCTTTCAGGTTGGCCCAGGACACCTGCAACGCATGGTGCATTTCCATGACATTGATGAGGGTGCGGCATACATCTTCGCTCAAATCGCCAAAGTCGCGATCCAGCTCACGCATTTGCAACCCATATCCTCGCTCAATAATGGTTTGCAAACGACGGTAACGCTCTGCGTTATCGGGATCCAGCATCGACATCATTTTGTACTGGTTAGACAGGATAAGTCTTTGAGCATTGGTCATTTCCATGGTGCACTCCTGAATCTGATTCCGACGAAAGGGATATTGACAGCAGAATCGCACACTGACTGGCAGTCGTTTCTTGATTTAAAACAGAATCGAATGGAAAAAAACTCAGCGTCTTTGGCTAAAAACCGGGTTTACATCAAAGAGAGTCCAGGAATGTCTTATCAAGTTGCTTGAAGGCACGATTCAGCACATCCGCCAGCATCTGATAAGTGGGCTCCCCTTCCACCGGTGCCAACGCCATCCCCGACGCCAGCAGCTTATTACGAATTTCATGAAACCAGTGTAATAAAGAAGGCGGTAGCGGTGTCACCGAACGACGTCCCAGCCACCATAACCCTTGCATTGGCAGGCTAAGCGCAAACAGAGCCGTTGCCACGCACGGACCTAATTGCCCGCCCAATCCAATTTGCCAGGTCAGGGTAAATACAGCCAGTGGCGGCATGATGCGAATGGCAAACCGGGTGGCTCGCACCACTCGATTTTCAGGAAACACCGGCGCCAGACGCTTATCCGCAGGCCAGGTTTTCATATAGTGCTGACCAAGACGGAACCGTTGTAGCCATCCTGTTTTATCGGAGGGTTTCGTTGTCACGCTTAACCTCAATTTCATGTATAAAAAATAAAAAATTCGTACAAATCACCAACTGCAATTGACAAACTTAAAATATATTTTGTGTTTAATGATTGCTATCGGTATCCTAAAATAGCCTTTTGGCCGCGATAAAAGCCGTCTGACGCCGTTTGGTATTCGCTGTCGTGTTACTGTCGTGTCTGTGTATTTTCAGGCAGCGTGTTACCCTGTCATTCAGCGAGTCGGGCCACTGTTGATTTAGCGCGCAGCCCCCTTCACGGGTATTTGCTGTCGCCGTTTTTTGCTGCGCCGATGTCACCTCGTCAGGGCGTCCATACGCCGCCAGTCGATCAACATCGGTGTTTTCCGTTGTCATGTCTGGAAAGTTGACCCGGCCATGATGTTAATCATAAATGTCAACCGTCTTCTGCGCTACGCTAGTCGTTGTATGACATTTTTTTAACCATGTATAACAAGTAGGTACTTCCATGTCGAGTAAGTTAGTACTGGTTCTTAACTGCGGTAGTTCTTCTCTGAAGTTCGCCATCATTGATGCCGTTAACGGGGATGAATACCTGTCTGGTCTGGCCGAGTGTTTCAATCTGCCAGAAGCGCGCATCAAATGGAAAATCGATGGCGGCAAACAGGAAGCCGCACTGGGTGCCGGTGCCGCCCACAGTGAAGCACTGAGTTTTATCGTTAACACCATCCTCAGTCAGAAGCCGGAACTCTCCGCTCAACTGGTCGCGATTGGTCATCGTATCGTACATGGCGGCGAGAAGTTCACCCAGTCCGCTGTGATCAACGACGAAGTGTTGCAGGGTATCAAAGATGCGGTTCCATTCGCACCGCTGCATAACCCGGCTCACCTGATCGGCATCGAAGAAGCACTGAAAGAATTCCCGCACCTGAAAGACAAGAACGTCGCTGTTTTCGACACCGCGTTCCATCAGACTATGCCGGAAGAAGCCTACCTGTACGCCCTGCCGTACAAATTATACAAAGAACATCACATCCGTCGTTACGGCGCTCACGGTACCAGCCACTACTTTGTTTCCCGTGAAGCGGCAAAAGTCCTGAACAAGCCGGTAGACGAACTGAACGTCATTACCTGCCATCTGGGCAACGGCGGTTCCGTTAGCGCGATTCGCAACGGCAAATGCGTTGATACCTCTATGGGTCTGACACCGCTGGAAGGTCTGGTGATGGGTACCCGCAGTGGTGACATCGACCCGGCGGTGGTTTTCCACCTGCACGATTCTCTGGGTATGAGCGTAGACAGCATCAACAAACTGCTGACCAAAGAATCCGGCCTGCTGGGCCTGACTGAAGTGACCAGCGACTGCCGTTACGTGGAAGATAACTACGAAACCAAAGAAGACGCCAAGCGCGCGATGAACGTGTACTGCCACCGTCTGGCGAAGTACATCGGTTCTTACTCCGCACTGATGGAAGGCCGTCTGGACGCGGTTATCTTCACCGGTGGTATCGGTGAAAACGCTGCCATGGTCCGTGAGCTGACGCTGAAGCAACTGGGTCTGCTGGGCTTCGAAGTTGACCACGAGCGTAACCTGGCTGCCCGCTTCGGCAAAGGCGGCAACATCGCTAAAGACGGCACCCGTCCGGCATTGGTTATCCCGACCAACGAAGAACTGGTCATCGCTCAGGATGCACTGAGCCTGACCGCCTAAGTCTCCCCCACTCCGTCAGCCCAGGCTGACGGAGTTGTTTTAGCAGCATCGTTTTTGAACAACGAGCAACCGCAAACAGAGGTTAAGCCGTGTCCCGTACAATCATGTTGATTCCTACTGGCACCAGCGTGGGCCTGACCAGCGTCAGCCTGGGTGTCATTCGTTCCATGGAACAAAAAGGCGTGCGTCTGAGCGTATTCAAGCCTATCGCCCAGCCACGTTCCGGTGATAGCACACTGGATCAGACCACCACTATCGTTCGCGCCACATCCGCCATTCCAGCCGCTGAACCGCTGGCAATGAGCTACGTGGAATCCATGCTGAGCAGCAACCAGCAGGACGTTCTGCTGGAAGAGATCATCGCTCGCTACCACGAAAACACTAAAGACGCAGAAGTCGTGTTGGTTGAAGGTCTGGTTCCGACCCGTAAACACCAGTTCGCCAACGCGCTGAACTATGAAATCGCCAAAACGCTGAACGCGGAAATCGTCTTCGTACTGGCGCTGGGTAATGACTCCCCGGCACAGTTGAAAGAGCGTATCGACATCGCCCGTTCCAGCTTCGGCGGTAGCAAGAACAAAAACATCACCGGCGTTATCATCAACAAACTGAATGCACCGGTCGATGAACAGGGTCGCACCCGTCCTGATCTGTCTGAGATCTTTGACGATTCGACCAAAGCCAGCGTGGCCAACATCGATCCGAAGCTGCTGTTTGCCAACAGCCCGCTGCCGATTCTGGGTTGCGTACCCTGGAGTTTCGATCTGATCGCCACCCGCGCTATCGATATGGCCAACCACCTGAACGCACGCGTGATCAACACCGGCGACATTCAGACCCGTCGCGTGAAATCGGTAACGTTCTGCGCCCGCAGCATTCCGCACATGCTGGAACATTTCCGCCCTGGTTCACTGTTGGTGACCTCTGCTGACCGTCCGGATGTACTGGTTGCTGCCTGTCTGGCTGCCATGAACGGTGTTGAAATCGGTGCCCTGCTGCTGACCGGCGGTTACGAAATCGACCCGGCTATTAGCAAGCTGTGCGAACGTGCCTTCCAGACCGGCCTGCCGGTGTTCATGGTCAAGACCAATACCTGGCAGACCTCACTGAACCTGCAGAGCTTCAATCTGGAACTGCCGCCGGACGACCATGAGCGTGTGGAAAAAGTGCAGGAATACGTGGCCCGCCACATCGATGCCCAGTGGATCGACTCCCTGACCGCCACCTCTGAGCGTTCACGTCGCCTGTCTCCGCCAGCGTTCCGCTATCAGCTGACCGAACTGGCACGTCAGGCTGGCAAACGTATCGTTCTGCCGGAAGGCGACGAACCGCGTACCGTTAAAGCTGCTTCCATCTGTGCCGAACGCGGTATCGCACAGTGTGTGCTGTTGGGCAACCCGGATGAAATCCAGCGTGTCGCCGCTGCACAGGGTGTAGAACTGGGCAAAGGTATCGAGATTATCGACCCGGTTGAAGCCCGTGAACGCTATGTCCCGCGTCTGGTTGAACTGCGTAAGAGCAAAGGCATGACCGAAGTGGTCGCCCGCGAACAACTCGAAGACAACGTGGTTCTGGGTACCCTGATGCTGGAACAAGGCGAAGTTGACGGTCTGGTTTCCGGTGCCGTTCACACTACCGCTAACACCATTCGTCCGCCGTTGCAGTTGATCAAAACCGCACCGGGCAGCTCACTGGTGTCTTCCGTGTTCTTCATGCTGCTGCCAGAACAGGTGCTGGTGTATGGCGACTGCGCCATCAACCCGGACCCGACTGCTGAACAGCTGGCTGAAATCGCTATCCAGTCCGCCGACTCGGCTGCCGCTTTCGGCATCGACCCGCGTGTGGCGATGATCTCCTACTCCACCGGTAACTCTGGTGCGGGCAGCGATGTAGATAAAGTTCGTGAAGCAACCCGTCTGGCGCAGGAAAAACGCCCGGATCTGGTCATCGATGGTCCGCTGCAGTATGACGCGGCTATCATGGCTGACGTTGCACAGTCCAAAGCACCGAACTCACCGGTTGCGGGTAAAGCCACCGTGTTCGTGTTCCCGGACCTCAACACCGGTAACACCACTTACAAAGCGGTACAGCGTTCTGCCGACCTGATTTCCATCGGGCCAATGCTGCAAGGCATGCGTAAACCGGTTAACGACCTGTCCCGTGGCGCACTGGTAGACGATATCGTCTATACCGTAGCCCTGACTGCTATTCAGGCTACCCAGATTGCCTGATGAGGGTGTGTGGCGGCGCATCAACTGATACGTCGCTACGACAGGAACACAAACGCCAGCATCCGCTGGCGTTTTTTATTCAACCCATCGTCACCGTAACGACAATTAATGCTCTTCTTCTACGGTATCATGGTCTTGTGTTCCGCTCGGCTCCTCGTTTTGAGCGCGTGACGTCACACGTGTCGGCTTGATGTAATCATTGTTGCTGCCACTGTTGCGGCTTAGCCAAAGCGACAACGCTTTGAGTGAATCCGGGGTGAACTCATCACAACGTGCGGTAATCTCCTCCGGTGTCAGCCAGCTCACCTCGTCAATTTCTTCGGCTTGCAGGGCAAACGGGCCATGCATGACGCAACTGAACAACGCGCCCCACACCCGGCAATCATCGCTTTCATAATAAAACAGGCCGTGTTCGGCAAACGGAACACCCGCGATACCCAATTCCTCTTCCGCCTCACGGCGCGCCGACTCCAGCAGATTCTCACCCGTTTGCACCACGCCGCCTGCGGTTGCATCCAGCCAGCCGGGGTAAAAATCTTTGGTTTCGGTACGGCGCTGGACCAGAATCTTGCCCATGCCATCATGTACGACAATATAGGTAGCGCGGTGTCGCAGATGCTGAGCACGCATCTGTTGGCGGCTAGACTGGGCAATCACCTCGTTGTTCTCATCAACGATGTCGACCCACTCTGTACCTGCCGTCTGTGTTTGTTCCACCATCCTCTGAAACCCTTTCGTCATCACGCGCTGATGCGCATCTGTTTTTAGAAATATTGGAATTATCGATGTAACCTGAGAGTAGTAGCGTCTAAATTAGTGGCTAATCACAACCTGCGCAATAGCCTCCCCACCGTGTAATGGCACAACCTGCAACACGCCATTGTCCAGTAAGCCGTAACTGGCAGGGTAACCGCCCTTCGGCAAGCTAACAGAACCGGGGTTGAAGCAAAAAATATCATCACGCCGCTCGGCTACCGGGATATGGGTATGACCAAACACCAGCACATCACCGGCGTGCAGCGGTGGTCGTTTTTCCGGATGATAAAGGTGCCCGTGGGTCAAAAACAAGCGATTGCCTGGCAGCAGCACCTGTTGCCAGGGGGCGGTAATGGGGAATTGCAGCAGCATCTGGTCAACCTCACTGTCACAATTACCCCGAACCGCCATAATCTGCGACGCATAACGGTTCAATAAACTCGCCACATCCGCAGGTTGATAGCGATCCGGCAACGGGTTGCGGGGGCCGTGATTAAGAAAATCGCCCAGCAGAATCAGCCAGTCAGCGCCGCTTTGTTCAAAACGGTCCAACAGGGTTTCAGTGGCTGACAGTGAGCCATGCAAGTCAGAGGCAAACATCAGTTTCATGGTTCTATCCCGATGTGTGAATACATTCAGTCTCGCTATAGTACCAAAAACCCATGTCATCACATGGCAAAATTATCAGCCCTGACGCTTTTCATTCAACCACGATAACGCCGTGCTATCTGTATGAAAGAAAAAGAATAGCCATAACGGTTATTTATGTTTTATCCACTAAGGTGCTAGGCTTTTGTCTGCTAACTGCTTTTCGGAGTCCTCAGCCTCAAGGCAATGATTCCCCCACTGGAGAGATGATTCATGATTGATGTGTATTATGCCCCGACGCCTAACGGTCACAAAATCACCCTGTTCCTGGAAGAAGCACAACTACCTTACCAATTGCACAGGGTCGATATCAGCGCAGGCGACCAGTTTAAACCGGCGTTCCTGGCAATTTCCCCGAATAACAAAATCCCCGCGATTGTGGATAACCAACCGGCAGATCAGGGCGCTCCGCTCAGCCTGTTCGAATCTGGGGCTATCTTGCTCTATCTGGCGGAAAAAACCGGCAAACTATTGAGTACCGACATGCGGGAGCGCGCTACCACCCTACAATGGTTATTCTGGCAAATGGCAGGCTTTGGCCCAATGCTGGGACAAAACCATCATTTCAATCACTATGCTCCGCAGCCGGTGCCCTATGCTATCGACCGCTATCAGAAAGAAACGGAACGGCTATACGGTGTGTTGAACAAGCAGTTGTCCGAGCACACCTGGCTGGCTGGCAATACGTACAGTATTGCCGATATCGCTACCTATCCCTGGGTGGTGTCACATGAACGCCAGCGAATTGATCTTAACGACTTCCCGGCGGTGAAAAGCTGGTTTGAACGCATTCGCGAACGTCCGGCCACAGAGCGAGCCTATCAACTGGCCGCAAAAGCCTGATAGACACCGAATGAGAAGCCCCACGCCCGGTTAATCGGGCGTGGTTTATTCTTGCACACCATCCCTTCACTCTCGATTATCATCTCGCGGATTATCGCGACGCTTTCTGTTGTTATCCCATCACGCTATGCTGTTTCAGCTAAGCGGAAAAGTGCTTGTTCCGCTGATAAAAATTCCCTGAGATGTGGGTAATATCACCGGCAGGTACAGATGAATCATCTATGCTGAAATCAGAGTGGGTCAACGCGATTCCAGCGTATAAAGCACCACCGTCAATTCCAGGGGAATAACCTGATACACAAAGCGAGGCCAGCATATGAAGCTACTGATTACCGGAGGAACCGGCCTTATTGGGCGTCATCTGATTGCGCGTTTGTTGTCCCTGTCACATCAGGTCACCGTCGTTTCCCGCTCGCCAGAACGCGCACGACGACTCTTGGGCGATAAGGTTACGTATTGGCATGGACTGGAAGATAAGACCTCGTTGGATGGCTTCGATGGCGTTATCAATCTGGCGGGGGAGCCTATCGCCGATAAGCGCTGGACCAAAGCCCAGAAAGCCCGTCTGTGCCATAGCCGCTGGGACATCACCCAGCAACTGGCACAGCTGATCCGCCATAGCCAGACGCCGCCCGCGGTGTTTTTGTCCGGCTCAGCCGTTGGCTATTACGGCGATCAGGGGCAAGCGCTGGTGACTGAAGATGAGCCACCTCACGATGACTTTACCCATGAGCTCTGCGCCCGTTGGGAAGCACTGGCGCTGGAGGCAGAAAGCGATAAGACCCGTGTATGCCTGATGCGTACCGGGGTGGTGCTATCGGCAGAAGGCGGCGCGCTGGCAAAAATGCTACCGGTTTTCCGCCTCGGGTTAGGTGGCCCGATAGGCTCTGGCAGGCAATACCTGCCATGGATTCATATCGATGATATGACCAACGCGATTTTATACCTGCTGGATACCCCCATGCTGAACGGCCCCTTCAACATGGTGTCGCCCTATCCGGTGCGTAACGAGAAATTCTCCGCCATGCTGGCGAATGTGTTGGATCGCCCTGGCTTTATGCGCACGCCTGGCTGGGCGCTCAGAATACTGATGGGCGAAGCTGCGACACTGTTACTGGGCGGACAGCGGGCCATTCCCCAGCAACTGGAGAAAGCCGGATTCGGTTTTCGCTTTTTTGAGCTGGAAGAAGCCTTGAACGACTTGTTGCACCCTCGCGCCAGCTGAGTGGTCTCAACCCGCGCGAGGAGCAAGTGACGTGCGCCGCGTTATTTTAGCGCACCAGACAGGAACTGCTGTAAACGAGGGCTTTGCGGGTTGCCGAATACCGCATCCGGCGGGCCTTCTTCTTCCACGACGCCCTGATGCAGGAAAATCACGTGGCTCGACACATGCCGGGCAAACTCCATTTCATGGGTCACCACCACCATGGTTTTGCCCTCTTCCGCCAGTTGCTGCATGATACGCAGCACCTCGCCCACCAGCTCAGGGTCCAGCGCGGAAGTCGGCTCATCAAACAGTAACACTTCCGGCTCCATCGCTAGTGCGCGGGCAATGGAAACACGCTGCTGTTGACCACCAGACAAATCAGAAGGGTACTTCTCCTGTGACGCCCCGGTGATCCCCACCTTATTCAGGTAGAACTCCGCGCGTTTACGGGCTTCCGCCTTACTCAGCCCCAGCACCTGTACCGGCGCTTCCATGACGTTTTCCAGCGCTGTCATGAAGCTCCACAAGTTGAAATGCTGAAACACCATCGTCAACCGGGTACGCAGCAGTTGTAGCTGCTTTTTGTCAAAGACCTTGAGCTGACCGTCTTTGTCCCGCACCATGTGAATTTCCTGTCCATTCACATGGATAGACCCTTCGCACGGTTTTTCCAGAAAGTTGATACACCGTAATAAGGTGCTCTTCCCCGACCCCGATGATCCAATAATCGAAATAACGTCCCCGGCTTTAGCCTCTAATGAAATGCCTTTCAGCACCTCATGCTGACCATAACGCTTACGCAATTCCGTCACCATCAGCTTATTATTCTGCATGCTTTATCTGTTCCTGCACTATTTCATGGAATGAACGGTTAATGGGATGAACGGGTGTGAAGATGCCGTAACCAGCGGCGTTCGGCCTTCCTGAACAACGCAATCAGTACGAACGATATCGCCAGGTACATCACCCCTGCAATGCCAAAGGCGTAAAACGGTTGATAGGTGGCGGCATTGATATCGCGCGCTACTTTCAGCAAGTCCGGCACCGTGACGGTAAAGGCCAGCGCAGTAGAATGCAGCATCAGGATCACTTCGTTGCTGTAAGCCGGTAAGGCGATGCGCAACGCACCCGGCAAAATGATGCAGCGATACTGTTTGAAACGCGAAAAGCCATAGGCGCGTGCCGCTTCGATTTCACCGTGCGGCACCGAGCGAATAGCACCGGCAAAAATCTCCGTGGTATAGGCACAGGTGTTGAGCGCCAGCGCCAGAATAGCGCAATTCAGACCACTACGAAAAAAGGCGTTCAGCAAATCGGTACCGCGCACAATCTCCAGGCTGTACACGCCAGAATAAAACACCAGCAGTTGTACGTAGAGCGGTGTACCGCGAAACACGTAGGTAAAAACCCATACCGGCAACCAGTAACGACGACGCGGCGAAACGCGGGCCACCGCCAACGGAACCGCCATCAGCCCCCCGATGGTTACCGAGATAATCAGCAGCCACAGTGTCATCGCCAGCCCGGTAAGGCGATAGCCGTCGCTCCACAGCAGTGCCTGCCAATATTGTTGTAGAATCTCACTCATAATTTACTTTCCGGACTCCCTGCGAGTAGCGTTTTTCCAGCCACCACAGCACCCCGTTGGAAAGGGTGGTAAAAATCAGATACAGCACACCGGCAACAATGGCGAAAAAGAACGGATGGTGCGTACCTTTCCCCGCCAATTGCGTTGCTTTGATCACATCGCTCAGCCCCAGCAGCGACACCAGCGCCGTCGCTTTCAGGATAACCTGCCAGTTGTTGCCGATGCCCGGCAGCGCAAATCGCATCATCGACGGAAACATAATGCGGCGAAACACCTTCATCGGAGTAAAGCCAAACGCAACAGCCGCTTCAATCTGGCCACGCGGCACTGCCAGATAGGCACCACGGAAGGTTTCAGTGAAGTACGCGCCGTAGATGAATCCCACCGTAATAATCCCGGCACCCATCGGATCGATGTCGATTTGATCCACGCCCAGCGTTTCGGTGATGCTGTTAAGCACCATCTGCAACCCATAAAAAATCAGCAGCATCAGCACCAGGTCTGGTACGCCGCGAATCAGGGTGGTATAGCCAGAAAAAAAGCCGGACAACAGTCGACTGGATGAGAGCTTCCCCGCCGCGCCCACCAGACCAATCAGCAGTGACAGCACCAGTGAGCACAACGCCAGTTGCAGCGTCATGCGCGCGCCATCCATGATTAACTCGGAATAGCCATAAAGCATTACATCAATCCGCTCAGAAAAGACATGCCACTGCCCGCACCGGGCAGGCAGTGGTTAATCAGGAAGGCTTAATCACCGTACACGTTGAAGTCAAAGTACTTCTTCGCCAGTTTGTCGTAGGTACCGTCTTTACGCATATCAGCAAACGCTTTATCCAGCGCCACTTTCAGATCGGTTTCGTCCTTACGCAGCCCCATACCAGTACCAACGCCAAACAGTTTGTCGTCTTTCACCGCCGGGCCAGCAAACGCATAATCTTTACCCGCCGCCTGCTTGAGGAAACCTTCGCTGCCCGCCACTTCATCCTGGAAGGCTGCATCGATGCGCCCGGAAGTCAGGTCGGCATAGATCAGATCCTGGTTCTGGTAGGCCACCACATCCACCCCTTTCGGCTGCCAGTACTGGTTTGCGTAAGCCTCCTGCGTGGATGCCTGCAATACGCCGACACGTTTACCCTTCAGTGCGTCCAATGTCGGCACAATCGGCGAGCCTTTTTTCGCGATCAGGCGAGCATTCGCGGCGTACAGCTTGTCGGTGAACGCAATTTCCTGCTGACGTTTTTCAGTGATAGAGAGGGAGGAGATGATAGCGTCGATCTTTTTCGCTTTCAGTGATGGGATCAACGCGTCGAAATCACTTTCCACGAAGGTGCAATTGGCCTTAATGCGTTGGCACAAGTCTTTTGCCAGGTCGATATCAAACCCAACCAGTTGGCCGCTGGCATCCTTGGATTCGAACGGCGCATACGTCGGGTCGGTACCAATCTTGATATTTTTCGGAACCTCGGCGAACGCACTGCCTGCCGCGAATACCAGTGCAAGGGGCAAAAGTTTCAACATTTTTTTCATTGCATTACCCTTATTTTATGATTGTCTATGCCTAAGTGATGTTGACTGCGAACGCAAAACCGTTGTGATGAATACGTTTGCTGTGTGCATTAATTTATGTGCTGTTTGGCAAAATATAGCAAATTTTATGCCATAAAAAATATGCCACTCTGCATAAAGTCAGCCCCCGTGATCATGACAATCACATCAATATAATCAATAAATTATCCTGGTATCAGCGACAGAGGGAGAGGATGGCGCAACACGGCCCCGCATGATGCGCACAACAATGGTGCAACAATGTGCACCATAAAAACAATATGCATCAAAATAGTGCAATTCATGACACTATCGTCAGGCAGCCTGACGCGATAATCGCGCCGCGAAGGGATATCACATGAGAGGCTTACGCGCCCTGCCAGCGTGTAAAGAGCTCTTGCGGCAATTCGATATCAAATTGATCAAGTACCCGATTAACGGTCTGATCGACGATATCTTGCACAGTTTGTGGGCGATGGTAAAACGCAGGCACCGGCGGCATGATGACCGCCCCCATTTCTGCAGCAGCATTCATCAACCGCAAATGGCCGATATGAAGTGGCGTTTCCCGCACACACAACACCAGCGGGCGGCGCTCTTTCAGCACCACGTCAGCCGCACGAGTCAGCAAGCTATCGGTATAGCTGTGGGTAATCCCAGATAGCGTTTTGATAGAACACGGCAGAATCACCATCCCTGCGGTTTTAAACGAACCGGATGAAATGCTGGCGGCAATATCACGGGAATCATGCACCACATCAGCCAGCGACTGGACATCGCGCACGGTTAGATCGCTTTCCAACGCCAGTGTTTGTCGGGCTGCCGGGCTCATCACCAAATGGGTTTCAACCCCAGTTACCGGTTGCAGCACCTGCAACAACCGCACCCCATATATCACGCCGCTGGCGCCAGAAATACCGACAATCAGTCGTTTCATTTTCACCTCACGGGCCACCGCCGCAGCGGCGGTACTCACAACTTGTGCGCTGACTTTGCCGCATCACCTACAGATTGGCAAGAATAACAGCGACAAAAAAGGGAGCTTGCGCTCCCTGTATTGTTATCGGTCGATAGCTGATGATGCTTAACCTTCGTTGTGCAGTTCCAGGTCTTCGACTTCATTCTGGCTACGCATCGCTTTGGCATCGTCATTGCGCAACGCTTCCAGATAGTCGAGATAATCCTGATTCACATCTTTGGTGACATACACACCGTTGAACACTGAACATTCAAACTGGACGATTTCCGGATTATCTTCCCGCACCGCTTCGATCAAATCGGTCAGGTCCTGGAAAATCAGGGCATCGGCACCAATAATCTTACGGATTTCTTCCACTTCACGGCCGTGGGCAATCAGCTCGTTCACGCTTGGCATATCAATGCCGTACACATTCGGGAAGCGAATTTCCGGTGCGGCGGACGCCAGATAAACCCGGCGAGCGCCCGCTTCACGCGCCATCTCAACAATCTGCTGAGAGGTGGTGCCGCGCACGATAGAGTCATCCACCAGCAGGACGTTTTTACCGCGGAATTCTGCCCGGTTAGCGTTCAGCTTACGGCGCACGGATTTAATGCGGGTTTGCTGCCCCGGCATGATGAAGGTACGGCCGACATAGCGGTTTTTCACAAACCCCTGGCGGTACGGTTTATTGATGATACGAGCGATTTCCAACGCGATATCGCAAGAGGTCTCGGGAATCGGAATCACAACATCGATATCCAGTTCTTCCCACTGGCGGGCAATTTTCTCACCCAGCTTCTGCCCCATCCGCACACGTGCGCTGTAGACTGAAATTTTGTCGATGAAGGAGTCAGGACGCGCGAAATAGACATACTCGAACAGGCACGGGTGGCTTTTCGGATTTTCCGCACACTGGCGGGTAAACAGCTGACCGTTTTCGGTAATGTATACCGCCTCGCCCGGTGCCACATCACGCAGAAATTCAAAGCCCAGCGTATCCAGCGCGACACTCTCTGACGCCACGATATACTCGTTACGCCCATCTTCCAGCTCACGCTTGCCGATCACCAGCGGACGAATACCGTTTGGATCACGGAACGCCACCATGCCGTGGCCGATAATCATGCCAATGCAGGCGTAAGCGCCACGAATCTGCTGATGCACGGCTGCCACCGCTGCAAAAATGTTATCCGCTTCCAGCGGATAGTGCTGAAAACGGTCCAGCTCTTTGGCAAAGACGTTCAGCAGAATTTCGGAGTCCGACGTGGTATTGACGTGACGACGGCCTTCTTCAAACAGCTTTTGACGCAGTTCATGGGCGTTGGTCAGATTGCCGTTGTGGGCCAGCGTAATTCCGAACGGAGAGTTGACATAGAAAGGCTGGGCCTCTGAGGCGCTGGAGCTGCCCGCGGTGGGATAGCGCACGTGGCCGATCCCCATATTGCCCTGCAACCGTTGCATGTGCCGGGCTTCAAACACATCCTTCACCAGACCGTTTGCTTTTCGCAGGCGAAAGCAATTGGTCTCATTAATGGTGACGATGCCTGCGGCATCCTGCCCACGGTGCTGTAACACCGTTAACGCGTCATAAATCGACTGGTTGACCGGTGTAAAACCGGCGATACCGACAATACCGCACATGTGGTCTTTTCCTCATCAGCGCTACCGCGGCTAGATATGCCGCGGCAAGAAACTCGACGTGCTTTGCAGGTAGTCAAAAAACCACCTGATGATATAACTGAATTGCGGGATCAAATGGGACTGCTTCCAGTCAGCACTCTGTGAAAAACCGGTGAAGGTATCGAGAAAAAACAGTAACGCAGAGACTATCAACACACCCCGTAAGGCACCAAAGCAAATCCCCAGTACCCGGTCAGTGCCCGATAATCCGGTGCGTTCAACCAACGAACCGATCACATAATTGACGATAGCACCCACAATCAACGTCGCAATAAACAGAATGGCAATAGCGATACCGTTGCGCACCAGCTCATCAGTAAACCGCGTGAAATAGACCGCGAGATAGGCATAGTAGTGGCTGGCGATAAAGAACGCCGCCCCCCAGGTCACCAGCGACAGCGCTTCACGTACAAACCCCCGGATGAGACTGACCAGAGCCGAGAATGCGACAATACCGATAATGACGTAATCAACCCAAACCATGAACTATCCTAATTATGAACGATGACAATCATAGCGCCGCTCATCCTGTTCGCGGCGCATTCTAACAGAAAAAGAAAACGTTTGCGTAGCGTATTTCCTGCCGATTTTTTCGATAGGCGAAGAAATTAAAAAAACCGCCTGTCGCCCGACAAATAGCGCCTGTTGTTCGCTACCCGCCGTCTTGCTTCGTCCCACAAAACACAAGGGGCAAGGTCGCTACGCTCCCCTACCCCTCAATGTACTGTAACTGACGGTCGGCCGACTCAGCGCGCGCTGTACGACCGAACCTGCCCGCTCAACCCGCTCAGTTGCTGCAAGTCTCCCAATGCTGACTGCAGTTTCTGCTTCGATGCATCCGGCCCGACGTAGATACGGGTAATCTGCCCGGCTACCGGTGCCGATGGCACGGTATAGGCGCGATATCCCGACAAACGCAGCTTCGCGACAATCTCATTAACCTTATCAGCGTTCTTCAATGCACCTAACTGCACCACAAAAGCCTGACCTGCCGGAGCCTGCTCCTGCGATGCCGCTTTAGCGTCCGCCGGCTTGTTTTCTGTCGATCGGTTTTCTGTTGATCGAGTGTCGGTTTTAGCCTCCGCCACCGGTTTTTCGCTCGGCTTGCTGTCAGATGACTTGTTATCAGCCGTTTTGCTTTCTGCCGTTTTGCTTTCTGCTGTTTTCACGTCGGGCTTAGGCCGGGTGTCCGCTTTCGTTTCCGGCTTTTTCGGTTCCGGTTTCGCTGGCTGCGCTTTCATCGCGGGTGGAGCCAGTTGCTGCACTGGCTGACGCGGTTCTGTCACCAGCGGGGCGACAGGCGTCGCCGGATGGGCAGACGACGGCGATGCCCCACGGCGCTCCGGTACAGCGGGTGCCGGGGTCGGCTCAGGTACCGTGTCGGCATCAGCGTTATTTTTGTTTTGCATTGCGGCTTCAGCGCCTTCAGGCGGCTGGGCAGGCAACGACTGATTGACCGGCGGCATCGACTCCGCCTCCAGCGTATCGCCCGGCTTGGGAACCAGTGGGATGGCGGCAAACTCGTCTTCGTAATGCTTTTTTTGCCATCCAACAGCCCGGGCAGCACGATAACACCCAGCGCCACCAGCACAACGGTTCCCACCAGGCGATTCTGAAACTTACTCGCCATGCATTCCGCTCCCGTCCAACGCTTCCATCACATGCGCGACAGTATGGAAAGAACCACAAACAATCACCACATCATTTTCTCCGGCGTCCTGCATCGCCTGCCGCCAGGCTGTCGCCACATCCGAATACCGGGTACAAAGCGCCAGATGCTCAGCCAACTGATCGGCACTGGCTCCGCGCGGGCCTTCCAGCGGCGCGCAGTACCACACATCAACCTGCGGCTTAAGATGCGCCAGCGTACCGGGAATATCTTTATCGGCCAGCATACCGACCACCGCCCGTACCTGACCGGTACGCGGCAAATCAGCCAGCCGGGCAGCCAGATAAGCGGCTGCATGAGGATTATGCGCGACATCCAGAATCAACAACGGTTTTTCGCTCACAATCTGGAAACGGCCCGGTAGCTGCGCCTGACGCAACCCCTGGCAAATCACATCAACACTCAGTGTGATATCAGAGATCTGCAACGCTGCCAGCGCGGTGGCTGCATTGGCCAACGGCACGGAGGGGATAGGCAGCGCCTCATAGCACACGTCACCGCTCTGCCAACGCCAGCCGTCATCCTGCAATGAGAACTGCCAATCCACACCACGGCGAAACAGTCGGGCACCTTTTTCCTGCGCAACGGCGGCGATAGATACCGGCATGTCCGGCTCACCCACCACTGCCGGTCGGTTACCACGGAATATCCCCGCTTTTTCCCGACCAATGCTGTCCCTGTCGTTACCCAGCCAGTCGGTGTGATCGAGCGCGATGCTGGTTACCACCGCGACATCAGCATCCACAATGTTGGTGGCATCCAGGCGACCACCCAGACCCACTTCCAGTATCACCACATCCAGTTGTGCCTGCTTAAACAGCCACAATGCCGCCAGCGTACCGAATTCAAAATAGGTCAGCGACGTACCATCGCGACCGGCTTCGATCGCCGCAAAGGCTTCAGCATGCAGTGATTCTGCTAATTCCTGACCCTGAATGCGCACGCGCTCGGTGTAACGCAGCAAATGTGGCGAACTGTACACACCAACACGTAACCCGGCAGCGCTCAGAATGGATTCCAGCGTGCAGCAGGTTGTGCCTTTGCCGTTGGTTCCCGCCACGGTAAATACGCGGGGTGCAGGTTGTTGTAGCTGCAAGCGTTCCGCAACATGCCGGATGCGATCCAGACCCAGATCAATGGCCTGATTGTGCAGATGTTCAAGATAGTGAAGCCACGTGGCCAAAGGCGACGTGGCTTGAGGTGTCTGAAGATTGTCCATGAGTCCCGTTCACTGACTTACGGTTGATTACTGCCGGGAACACGGCAACAACGCCGCCCTGCTCCCGGTTCATCATTGATTAGGCATCACTCTGTGATTCGTGCGAGGCGGACAACCGCACCACAGCGGGTTCCTGCGGTTCCGGATGGTTAGTCAACCGGGACAGGATACTGGCCAGTTTATGGCGCATATCTGCACGACGAACGATCATGTCGATAGCGCCTTTTTCCAACAGGAATTCACTACGCTGGAAGCCCGGCGGCAGTTTTTCACGAACGGTCTGCTCAATAACACGCGGACCGGCAAAACCGATCAACGCTTTCGGCTCGGCGATATTCAGGTCGCCCAGCATCGCCAGACTGGCGGATACGCCACCCATGGTCGGGTCGGTCAGTACCGAAATATACGGCAAACCGCGCTCGCGCATTTTCGCCAGCGCCGCACTGGTTTTCGCCATCTGCATCAGCGACATCAGCGCTTCCTGCATACGGGCACCACCACTGGCGGAGAAGCAAACCAGCGGGCAGTTATCTTCCAGCGCTTGTTCTACGGCACGAACGAAGCGTGCACCTACCACCGACGCCATGGAACCGCCCATGAAAGAAAACTCGAACGATGCGGCAACCACCGGCATGTCGTACAAGGTCCCTTTCATCACCACCAGCGCGTCTTTTTCATCAGACTGTTTCTGCGCTGAAGCAATACGGTCTTTGTACTTCTTCGAGTCTCTGAACTTCAGGACGTCCTTGGGCTCCAGTTCGCTGCCCAGTTCGACCATACCTTCCTTGTCCAGAAACGCATGGAGACGAGCCCGGGCAGATAACCGCATGTGGTGATCACATTTCGGGCACACTTCCAGATTACGTTCCAGCTCAGCGCGATAAAGCACCTGACCGCAACTGTCACATTTCGTCCAAACTCCCTCAGGAATATTCGCCTTACGGGTAGGTGTGACATTACTTTTATTGAGAATTCGTTCAATCCAGCTCATTGATAACCTTTCTGCTTGAACCTGGCACCAGCCAGTACGCTGCTACACATTGCCCAATCCCTGGCAACGCCGCCGATAAAGCGATGTCCTATCCCGGCAAGCCGGGGCAAGACAGGGGTATTAAGGCTTGTTAATACAAACACAGCCGTAAATGCTGCTCATTAAACCATAACGATCCGGGCGTGTGGATAAAAAACTGGTCAAACCGGATGTTAAAATAATTTTCCACTTATTTCATATTTTGCCGCGTCATGGCGCGCTTATGCCGCCAGAACTCGATCAACCCCGGCAAAATGGAGATGAAGATGATCGCCACGATCAATAACTTCAGGTTCTCCTGCACCACCGGCAAGTCGCCAAACAGGTAACCGGCATAGGTGAATAACAACACCCACAACACGGCCCCGGTCACGTTATACAGCGCGAACTCGCGATAACGCATATGCCCCATCCCGGCGACAAAGGGCGCGAATGTTCTCACAATCGGTACAAATCGCGCCAGAATTATTGTCTTGCCACCGTGACGCTCGTAAAACGCATGGGTGCGATCCAGGTAGCTGCGGCGGAAAATGCGTGAGTGAGGATTGCGGAACAATTTTTCACCGAACAATCGACCGATAGTGTAATTCACCGCATCCCCCAGCACGGCTGCGACCAACATCAGCGCTACCATGGTGTGGACGTTCAGGTCGTTGGTCGGCAGCGAAGCCAGCGCACCAGCGACAAACAACAACGAGTCGCCAGGCAGGAACGGCGTCACTACCAACCCGGTTTCACAAAACAAAATCAGGAACAATATGGCATAAACCCATATGCCATACTGCGCCACCAGCTCAGCCAGATGCACATCAATGTGCAAGATAAAATCAATCATAAACCGTATAATATCGAGCATAATCGCGTCCTTATTCAGTTCAATACCGACTCAATTCATATCAATGTCGGCTTCGCCGTCACGTCGGTGTCGCTTATCTCATCAGGCAAAAAGAGCGGTCCCATCGACGCGCAGGGAATCCCGAAATGCGCTGGATAGTCCACAGCAACCAGATACAATCCATCCGCCTTTGCCGTCGCGGCAGCCAGCGTGCGATCTTTCGCCGCCAGCAGCTCAGCCATCCAGTTCTCCGGCTGGTTGCCGCACCCGATCTCCATCAGGCTGCCGACAATATTACGCACCATGTGATGCACAAAAGCGTTGGCCTTGATGTCTACCACCACATAATCACCCAGACGCGTTACCCGCAGGTGCATCAGGTTACGCCAGGGCGTACGTGACTGGCATTGCACCGCCCGAAACGAGGTAAAGTCGTTCTCGCCCAACAGGCACTGACCGGCTCGATGCATCCGCTCGGCATCCAGTGGCAGGTAATAATGCGTCACCCCATGCGACAGGATGGCTGGCCGAAAACGCCGGTTATAAATCACATAGCGATAACGGCGCGCTGTGGCGCTAAAACGGGCGTGAAACGCCTCATTCACCGTGTTGACCCAACGCACGGCGATATCCGGTGGCAGATTGGCATTCACCCCCATCGTCCAGGCGGCGTCTTTGCGCACGGCGTGGGTCGTGAAATGCACCACCTGTCCGGTTGCATGCACCCCGGCATCGGTACGACCGGCGCAAAACACATCGATACGCTCGTTCGCCACCTGAGATAATGCCGCTTCCAGACACCCCTGAACGCTGTCTACCTCGGCCTGACGCTGCCAGCCGTAATAGCGACTGCCGTCATATTCAATCCCCAGGGCGATTTTCAGCGGTGCCTCATCGTCCGCATGCTGCAACGCCGTCATTACCCCAGGTACTCCTCAATCAGCCGTTCCGCGGTTTCTATCGCCATCAACGCACCGCCGAAGCGGATGTTGTCGGCCACCGACCAGAACTGCAACAGCTCAGGTATGCCGTAATCGTTACGCAGACAGCCAATACTCAGTTGTACATTGCCAGAGGCATCTTCCACCTGCGTCGGGTAGTCATCTTCTTCGCTCAGAACGATATCACCCGCCTGCGACAGCACATCACGCGCTTCATCGGCAGACAACGGGCGCAACGCTTCCAGATGCACCACCTGCGCATGACCGTAAAACACCGGTGATTGTACGCAACTGACCGATATCGGCAGGCCGTCATCCTGCAATACCTTACGCACCTGATCGACCAGCCGACGCTCTTCACGCACACTGCCTTCGCCATCGGCCAGCAGCGGCAACACATTGAACGCCAGTTGTTTCGGGAACAAGCTCGCTTCAGCCGGAATGCCGTTGAGCAGACGTGCGCTTTGGCCCGCCAAATCATCGACGGCCGCTTTACCATACGCCGACACCGATAACAGGTTGCTGACGTGCAGACGCGACAACCCAGCCTGCTCCGTCAACGGTTTGATCGCCGTGAGCAACTGGCTGGTCAGGCTATCCGCCACCGCCACGATATTGCGATTCCGGTAATCCCCCAGCACATGCGGATTCACCCCTGGCACCACCAGCGGGACATCCGGCTCTAGCGCAAACAGGCCGCTACTGTCGATAACCAGACACCCAGCGTCGCCTGCAGCTTGTGCATAGCGAGCACTAGCTTCCACACCGGCGACGAAAAAGGCCAGTTGCACCTGCGACCAGTCGAAATCAGCCGCGTCTTCTACCCGCAGCGAACGGCCGTTAAAACGCAAACTCTCACCGGCACTGTTTTCACTCGCCAGCGCATAGAGCTCACCCACGGGAAACTCACGCTCCTGCAATAGCTCCAGCAACGCGGTGCCGACAGCGCCGGTCGCTCCCAGCAACGCGATATTCCAGCCATTGGACATGTGGTTGTACTCCCCAAGAATAATGAATAAAACACACCGGACGATGATGACATCGCCCGGATTAATCTGATTTTGATACAGGAAATTAGCGTTCGTTCACCGACGCGGTGAAACCTAACCGGTTCAGTTGCTCAGCGCTTTCGCGATCAGCGCAGACAACATGCAACGATGACCACTCGCGCCGCTCCTGATAGCACTTACGCAACCGATCGAATTCACCAGGTATCTGTGCGACCTGACGCAATAAGGCATCATCGCGGCGCACATCATACACCAGATGCACCAGTCGTTTGAGTTGATACTCATCGAGCGGCACCGTCAGGCTCACCTGAGCCAGTTCCGGCGTTGGCAACAACGATGACAAGGCGACCTGTTGCGGTTGGCCGATAAAACGGCTCCAGGCTTCGAACACCTGCGTGGTGCCGCGTGCTTTGCCTTCCAGCGTATAACCGGCGATATGGGCCGTGCCAATGTCGACCCGTTCCAGCAGTTCGAGAGATAGCTCTGGCTCGGGTTCCCACACATCCAGCACCACGCTAAGGTGTTGGCCGCGTTTAAGGGCAGCCAGCAAGGCAGCGTTGTCCACCACCGGGCCACGACAGGCATTAATCAGGATGGTGCCTGCTTTCAGGCGAGCCAGCAGTGCGGCATCCACACAATGTAAGGTGGCATAAGGCCCCGCTTGCAATAGCGGCGTGTGGAACGTCAGCACATCAGCCTGCTCCACCACCTCATCCAACGACACAAATGGCCCTTCGTCACCGCGATCCGCCCGCGGTGGGTCGCACAGCAACGTCCGCACTCCTAGCGCCGTCAACCGATCATTGAGGCGAGACCCCACGTTCCCTACCCCGACGATCCCAACGGTGCGGTCCGTCAACGCGAAGCCATCACGTTCTGCCAACATTAACAGCGCGGAAAACACATACTCGACCACCGCAATCGCATTGCAGCCGGGGGCTGCGGAAAACGCGATCCCCTGTTGACGTAGAAACGCTTCATCAACATGGTCGGTGCCCGCTGTCGCCGTGCCGACAAACTTTACCGCTTTGCCGGTCAGCAGCTCGGCATTCACTTTCGTGACCGAGCGCACCATCAGGGCATCCGCCCCGTTCAGGGCCTCTGTCGGAATCGGTCGGCCCGGTACCGCCGTTACCTCGCCAAGGCGGCTGAACAGCGTCTGAGCGTAAGGCATATTTTCATCAACAAGGATTTTCACGTTGGCTTTCCTGATAGACCGCTGACGACACCCGCGTCGCCGCGACAAAAAGAAGGGCGTTATTCTGCCATAAACCGACTGACGGTAACACAGACGAGCGGGATTGGTTCATGACGGCTATTTAGCTTACTGGCAGGCCAGCAACACGATCAAAATAGATTTCGGGGTCAATCACCACCGTCCTTGCTCGCATCAGCGACAATCGCCTGAAGAATGGGCTACCGTGCGCAATAATAGGCAGCAATGCCGCGCCGATGGCGGCGGCTTCTGCCCCCAGCATGGCATGCTCCAGTCTTGGCATATGCCTTACTTTTCTGGCGGCCACAGAGGGAAGTAGTGGATAAGTACGATCCACCAGCGATGCGAAAAGTGCAGGAGGAAGGCATCCGCCGACTAAAATTTTTTGGGGATCAAACATGTTTTCAACGATTGAAACCAGAATGCGCAGACGTTTACTGTTGAGTTCAAGCCATGCCATCAACTCACTGTTGCGTTGCTGATAGAGCGAATTAAGAAAATCTGGCTGTTCAAGTGCGCTCAAATCCACTGCCAGGGTAATAGCCAGTTCTTCTAATGAAAACGGGGTCACATCAGCCGCAACAGGTTGTAGTTCTGATGGCCAACTTAATAAGCCAATCTCACCGGCATTGTTGAAGGCACCTTGAAACGGCAAACCGTCAACGATAATCCCTGCACCGAGTCCATGACCAACAAAAATATAAACATAGTGGGTAAGTCCAACTGCCGACCCAACCTGGCGTTCAGCAAGCGCTGCCGCCGTCGCGTCATTCTCTACAATGACCGGCATACCGCACAACGCTTCAACAGCATCAGCAGTCGGCACATGACTCCATGCCTGCCATCCAGGCGATCCTACGTACTTCTCAAAGTCAGCCTCTTGCAAAGTTGGCATTGCGATACCCGTCCCCCATACAGGGATGCCTTCACAGTCCCGGGAAAGTTCGGCGACAAGTTTAGCAATGTTGCTAATGCTCGCCTCAGGGTTTTGCCATGATACAGGCGCAGTTCTGCGAGCTAGCTCGCATGCAAACAGGTCGCACGCAACAGCAGTGATACCATTTCGATCCAGATGAACGCCAAAAGCACAGCCAGCACGTGCATTGAGTCGTAAAAATTTCTGTGGAGCCCCACGGCGGTTGGTTGAGCGCCCCTCTTCAATTAGTAAACCCCGTTTAAGCAAATCCTGAGTGATATTAGCGATAGTTTGCGGTTGCAACCCAGTGCTCTCGACAAGGTCACTACGGGATAATTCCCCTGTAGTTCGTAGCAGATCAAACACCAGTCGGCGATTGTACCGGCCAGAATAAGCGTGATTGTTACCCGTATGCACGACAGCACCTTCGCCCTTTATTATCCCCATTAAATAGATAATAAAAGCTTCGTTTTTATCGTGTCCAGCTAATTAAAATTTCCCAAAAATGGCTTTTGTCATCATAACTTCACCTGAAGTTCGTCTAATGCCCCTCGCCATCGACTCAATAAAACCATTTAGTGGATTTAATTTTTTGTCTGGAGTCTATCCCGCTATGAGCAAGCTGCATATTCATCTCACTGCGTTAACCATTGTTACTGCTTTATCCACCATAAACGCTACGGCTGCAGAACTGGTCATCTACACTTCTCATGGAGAAACAACCTCTGCGCCTGTTCTTGAGGCGTTTAAAAAGACGCACCCAGACATTAATGTGACCGTCGTGCGTGGCGGTACAGGGGACGTGGTTGAACGTATACGTGCAGAGACAGCTAATCCAACGGCTGATGTGCTTTGGGGTGGGCCGATCCAGACATATGAAGAGAACACAGCTCTTTTCCAGCCTTTTCAAAGCGACACTGACGCGAGCATGGTGACCATAGATCCACAGCATATCTGGCACCCATTTACTCTACTTTTGCAACCCATTATGGTCAGCACAAAACGAGTCCCCCCGGCCGATATGCCGACGTCTCAGGCTGATCTCGCTCACGATAAATGGAAAAAATTAGGTGCGCTGATTATCCCAGATCCCGCACGCTCAGGGACGGGGTATACCATTGTCTCTGCGCTGGCTGGCCAGTTCGGCTGGAACTTTATCAATCGTCTCGTCAAAGACGCCCGCATTGCTCCCGGCTCGGACGATGCATTCAACGCCATACGCGATGGAGAAGCGGCTATTGGCTGGATCAATGAAGATTTAGGTGCTAAATGGACGGCAGATGGCCTGCCAATCAAAATTATCTATCCGACTGACGCCATTACCGGCCAGATTGACGCACAGGCGATTGTGGCAAACGCACCACATATCGAGCAGGCCAAAATTTTTATCGACTTTCTTGGCTCGAAAACAGCTCATGAACGGGTACGTGACGCAACCATCCGCCGCTCAGCCCGTATGGATATCGCTCCTCCCCCTGTTCTGCCGAATGTGAGCCAGCTCAATATTATTTCCCCACAGGATCCTAAACAGGTTGTCGTCGCACGCTTTCAGGCAGCAGTCGCCAAATGAAGATACTTCGTGATCCCTGGCGACTGATAGCCGTTATTGCGCTGCTCTTTTGCTGCGCGACCATTTTACTGCCCCAGGCTCGCCTGCTGAGTGCCTCGTTGCTGGGAGATGGTGGTCGCTTTACCTTCGTTAATCGACCAACCGGGCTCGAGGTTATACCCGAGATGTCCAACGGTTTTACCATCGCCATGAAACCAAATGGAAGTCTTGATGTTAGTAAGGGAGCGAACTTTCATCTCAGCTTTCTGGCGCGAGATACGAACAATATTCTGATTCGAGGAACAGTTAATCCTCAATTCACCGTCCTGAATAACGGGGCATTACAGTTAGCGTCTGACGACTTTTCACTGATAGTGAGCCAACAGGCACCGCGAGGCCTGTTTAACCGAACTACCGTCACACCACTGACTGCCATACGCCAACCCGATGGGGCGGTGGTGTTGCAACATGCGGCTAACGCCTATATCAGTATTGAAGAGCCCACCCTCTCTTTCACAGCGACGCACTACCTTTCCTTCTTCACCCGTGAGGAAACACGTAGTGCAACGCTTAACAGCCTGATGGTTTCCCTGTGTGCAACGGTATTCGCCGCTATGCTGGGTGTATCACTGGCTTACATGATTGCCCGGTTCCGGGTCGCCGGTTCAACGGCCATCATTCTGCTGGTCACCATGGCCTCGGTGTCCCCTCCCTTTCTGGGGGCTTACTCCTGGCGTCTGCTACTGGGTCACAATGGCATCATCACCACAAGCCTTGGACTAACGACGTCTATTGTCGGCATGTATGGCGTTATCTGGGTGATTGCATGGCTTGTCTTTCCAGTCATCTTTCTTCTGAGTTACAGCGCATTTCGCCGTGTCGATGCTTCACATATCGAAGCCGCAGAAAGCCTGGGCGCGACGCCCTTACGTGTGCGGCTGTCGGTAGAGATTCCATTGGCTATGCCCGGTATTGTCACCGGCCTTTATCTGGCGACGATGGCCGCCCTCTCAGACTTCGGCACGCCGCGGATTATCGGACTTGATCTGAACGTACTGCCGGTCTTGATTTACACATCTTTTCTGAGCGAAGCAGGAAGAAATCCTGCACTCGCGGCAACAGGTGCGGTGGTGCTGGTGACCTTATCCAGCCTCTTCCTGATGGCGCAACAAATATATCTTGCCAGACGCGGGTATGCCGCCGTGTCATCAAGGCAGTCTGCGCCACGGAGACTATCTCGATTGGGACATATCCTGACCCTATTTTTTACCGCACTCATTCTGCTCCTGGCGTTCGTACCGCATATAACAGTTCTCGTCACCAGTTTTGTAAAATGGCGCGCCGGGTTGCCAACCACCACCCCAACTCTCGATAACTATCTGACAATGTGGAAAAACGGCCTGGCCTCAGCCTGGGTTACTCTTTCGCTGGGAGTTGTCGGCACATTACTGGCTTTCTCCATCGGTATTGCCATTGCCTATATACTGGTACGTAAACGCTACACGTTGATCGCACCTGCGCTTAACAACGTCGTCATGATGCCCTACGTCATACCAGGCACAGTCCTGGGAATTGGGCTGATACTTATTTTTAACCAAGCACCACTTCAGCTTACCGGTACGTGGTACATCCTGGTGCTGGCCTACGTTATCCGAAATCTCCCGTTTACCGTCAAAGCATCAGAGGCAGCCTTGCGTCAGGTGCACCCAGCACTGGATGAAGCGGCAATCAGCCTTGGTGCCAGACCCATCAGAGTATTTTTGACTATCACTGCACCACTCATGCTGGCAGGCGCAGTGACTGGAGCAACGCTGACATTCCTGCACATCGTGACTGAATTATCATCGACTATTGTGCTTTATCGCCCCCCCTGGAAGCCCATGACGGCAGTGATCTTTGAAAATACACTCGCAGATTCCGATTTCGGCGTCTGCGCAGCACAGACCATCATACTCATGCTTATTGTCTATGTGCCCCTTTATATCGTTGTTCGCTATGGACAGTCGGAGAAAAACCGTCATGCCTGATATGTACGATGACACCAACCGTCGCCTGGGGTGCGAAGTGGCGATTCACTCTGTTTCGAAGCGCTACGACTCACACCTTGTGCTACATGACATATCAATGACCATCATGCCGGGTGAGTTCTTTACGCTTCTTGGCCCATCAGGCTGCGGTAAAACGACGTTGCTTCGGGCTATTGCAGGTTTTCACCCCATCAATGATGGCCGCATCCTGTTTGATGGCGTCGACGTTTCGCAACGCGCGCCGTGGGATCGTAATATCGGTTTTGTCTTTCAAAACTATGCCTTATGGCCGAATAAAACGATCTTCGATAATGTGGCTTATGGGCTTCGGCTGCGAAAAATACCCAGGCAGGATATCCAGAAACGGGTGCGCCTTGCGCTTGCGCAGGTACAACTCGATCATGTGGAAGAGCGCTATCCCAGCGAAATGAGTGGCGGTATGCAACAGCGGATTGCGATGGCCCGCGCGCTCGTTATCGATCCTCCGCTGCTGTTATTGGATGAACCCATGTCAAATCTTGATGCCAAACTGCGAGTATCGCTGCGTCAGGAATTGCGCGAATTACAAAAACGTATCGGCGTTACCGCTATCTATGTCACCCACGATCAGGAAGAAGCCCTGGAACTCTCAGACAGGATTGCCGTTATGCAGGGTGGAAAAGTCGAGCAACTGTCTGCGCCAGAAGTGCTTTATGCACGCCCTGCCTCACGTTTTGTGGCTGAATTCGTCGGTCAGGCAAACTTTATCAAAGGCGTGATAACCGAACAGGGTTTTACTCCTGACAGCGGTACCTGTCTTAACCTCTCTCATGCGTTTCATCGTGGTCCAGCCACACTGTTTGTTCGTCCAGAAAACGTGCGTATCTGCGAGGCAGGCCAGGGGCTCATTGACGCTATCGTCACTGATGTTCGTTATATCGGACGCGCCTGGGTCTACCGCCTGACGATCCCCGGCTGGGACAGCCTATGGGCAGAAACAACCAGACGTATCGCTGTCGATAATAAGGTCGGTATCGTCTTCGACGAAGCAACCTTTCTGGAAACACACGCATGACAGACTACTCTCTGGATAACCACCAACTGCTGCGCGTGGCCAAAAAGGCCGCCCTGGCCGGTGGGATTGAGCTATTAAAGCGCTTTGGCAAAATGAATGCGTCTGGTATCAGCAAAAAGGCACAAGCCAATTATGCCTCACAAGCCGACCTCGCCGCCGAGCGTGCAATATTCAACACATTAACTGAGGAAGCGGCAGGATTTGGGTTCCTTGGCGAGGAAACGGGCTTTCAGGCTGGAACGCGTAAAGAGATGTGGGTTGTCGACCCCCTCGACGGAACCAGTAATTTTATCTGGGGCATTCCGTATTTTGCCGTCAGCATAGCTCTCTGCGACGATGAAGGAGAAATCCTTGGCGTAGTATACGACCCACTGCGTGAAGAGTATTTCACCGCCATAGCGGGAGAAGGAACTTACCTGAACGGTCAACGAGTAGCGCGCTTAGCGGATAAATTGCCAGAAGAGTCACTGTGCTCACTCTCATTGCCCATTCCGGGTCAATTGCAGGTGATAACACAGGATCAGCTATTCTGTGGGCTGACACGCATTATGGCGGAGTCTGCTGGTGTCCGGCGGCTTGGGTCAGCCGCACTCGACCTCGCCTATGTCGGAATCGGAAGGCTGGACGCTTATTTTGAAGACGGTCTCAGTTATTACGATGTCGCAGCGGGCAAACTCATCGCCCAGGAAAATGGCATACGGGTAAGCAAATTCCATGGCGAAAAAGTACGGGAAGGTTCAGTGCTAGCCGCACGCCCAAGCATTTATGACTGGTTCCGGAATGCATTCTTATACCGGTAATTAACTATTATACCGGTAATTAACTATAGGTCATCGTATAGCGCATTGCGCTCAGTGTACGTCTTCGTAAAAAGCGTTACACAAGAAAGCGTTGAGTATTGCAGAACCGATTTGACCATCAGGAGGAGTCCCCCACAAAAGCGATGCGTACCCGCAATCCGCCCAGTGACGGGCAATCCAGCAGTTGAAGTCGGGCGTGATGCCAGAGCGCGATATCCCTGACCAGCGCCAACCCCAGCCCGGCACCCGGTAAGCCGTGATGGTTATCTAACCGGTGAAAGGGCCTCATCGCCTGGGCGCGTTCCGCCGTCGGAATCCCCGGGCCACTGTCATCGATTTCCAGTTGCTGCGCCTGAACCCGAGCCGTCACCACGCCGCCTTGCGGTGTGTATTTCAGCGCATTATCCAGCAAGTTGGCACACAACTCCGCCAGCAGTAACGGTTCACCACGAATCAGGCAATGCTCATCGCCTTCGTATCCCAGATCGATCTGTCGACTGCGCGCCTGTGGCAGGCGGGAAAAGCAGGCATCCCGCACCAGTTCGGCCAAATCCACGGTTTGCCAGATGTGTTCTTTACTGTCTTGCGCTCTCAGGCGCGATAGCTGCAACAACCGATCGGTCAATTGGATGGTATCGTCCAGCGTGGTGCTCATGCCGGTCAGGCTGTCACGCCACTGCGCAGGTTGGGGGCTATTGAGCGCCACCCCCACCTGCGTTTTCAGTACCGCCAGTGGTGTTCTGAGTTGATGCGCGGCATCAGCGCCAAAACGTTCCTGCCGTTGAAGTACACCTCTCAGTCGTGCCATATACCGGTTGAACGCCACCAGCAACGGCTGCATTTCGGACCAGGGTAATAGCGGGGGCAACGGCGTCAAATCACCGGGTTCACGGCGCGCCATCACCCCAGACAACTGGCGCAACGGCCGCAGCAATTTACGAAACAGCAACAGCACCAGTAGCAGCGCCAGCAACACCAATGCGCTTTGGCTAATCAAGGCAATCAGCAACTGCTGGTGCGCAAAGGCCTCGCGGGAGCGCAGTGTTTCCGCCACCAGAATCAACACCATTCCCTCCACGCCAGACTCATTGACCGGTTGCCATAACGCCGCCACCCGGATAGCCCGGCCGTGATAATGCGCATCATAGAAATGGGCCAGCGCCGGATAATGTCGGGACAAGGGAATCGTGCGCGGCAACGGTGGCAGGTCGTCATAACCAGAGAGCGTATTCCCCTGCGGGGTCAGGACCTGATAATACAGTTGGTCGTTCATGTTGCGCTCAAAGCTATCCAGCACCACCCAAGGCACATCCACCGCCAGTTGACCGTTGCGTACCGTCAACCGCTCAGCCACGGTACGTGCTGACGCCAACAGCGTGCGATCATAGGCCTGCGTCGCCGCCGCTTTGGCACTGTGGTAGTGGCTCCACACCGACAACGCCCACAGCAGCGCCATCGGCACACCGAGGTAGAGCATCAACTGGCCACGCAGCGAATTAACTTTCAGCATGCTGGCATTCCAGGCTATATCCCAACCCACGCAGCGTAACAATCATGACATCGCTGCCCGCCAGTTTTTTGCGGATACGGTGCACGTACAGATCGAGGCTATCTGTGCTGGCCTCATCGGCGAGGGTAAACACCTGCTCATACAGATACTGCCGTGAAACCGGTCGCCCCCGGCGTTGCATCAACGTGTGCAGCACCGCCTGCTCACGCGGCGTCAGCGACAACGGTTTGTCCTGTAGCAGAAAGTAGCCTTCATCATGCCAGCTCAGAGAACCCAGACGCTGCACATCCTGTATCTGCCCCTGACTACGCCGCAACAATGCGCGCAACCGTGCTTCCAGTTCAGCCAGTTCAAACGGCTTGGTCAGATAATCATCCGCCCCCAGATTCAGCCCTTTAACCCTATCCGCCACACTGGCACGGGCCGTCAGCAGTAGCACCGGTAAGTTCTGCCCGCGTTTACGCAACCGCGCCAGTAACGCCAGTCCATCCATGCGCGGCAATGACACATCCAGCACCATCAGCGTATAGGCTTCCTGCTGCAACAGGTGATCCGCCGCCACGCCATCGCCGACCAGATCTACCGCGAATCCCGCCTCGCTCAGGGCTTTTTGCAGCCAGTGCGCCAGCTCAGGATGATCCTCAACCAGTAAAAGTCGCATCGCCGTCAGCCTTTATCCACATTGATTTCTCCTTTCATCACCTGCTGGTAACCATTCTCCCTCAAGACCGGCCGTTTTTTTAAGCGACGGTAATCACATCCTGAACACATTTTCACTAACCGAAAGGTAACTGAAAGGTTACCTCATTAACAATCCCTCAACAGTCCCGTTCCGGGAATAATAAAAACAGGAAGAAATGACAATGAAAAAATACCTCGCCCTTTCCCTGCTGCTGTGCGGTTCGATTGCCACCGCTGCGACCAACCCGGCAACCGCACCGACACGAACCGAGTGCATCGCCCCCGCCAAGCCAGGCGGTGGATTTGATTTGACCTGTAAATTGCTGCAGATATCGCTACAGGAAACTGGCACGCTCACCAGTCCGATGCGCGTCACCTACATGCCAGGGGGAGTCGGCGCGGTGGCGTATAACGCGATTGTAGCGCAACGGCCAGATGAACCCGGCACCGTGGTCGCCTTTTCCGGCGGTTCGCTGCTCAATCTGGCGCAGGGTAAATTCGGACGCTATGGCGTTGATGATGTGAAATGGCTGGCGGCGGTCGGCACCGATTACGGCATGATCGCCGTGCGGGCCGATTCCCCTTATCAAACACTGAAAGACCTGCTCGGTGCCATGCAGAAAAACCCCAGTCAGGTGGTGGTCGGAGCCGGGGCTTCTATCGGCAGCCAGGACTGGATGAAAACTGCGATGCTGGCACGCCATGCCGGTATCAGCCCGCGTGACATGCGCTACGTGGCGTTTGAAGGCGGCGGTGAACCGCTGACCGCCATGCTGGGCGGACATGTGCAGGCGGTTTCCGGCGATATCAGCGAAATGGTGCCCCACCTGCAAGGCGGCAAGATTCGAGTACTGGCGGTATTTTCCGAGCAACGCCTGCCGGAGCCGCTGGCCAACATCCCTACGGCTAAAGAGCAAGGGTACGATTTAGTCTGGCCCATCATTCGCGGCTTTTATCTCGGCCCTAAAGTGAGCGAGGCCAGCTACCAGTGGTGGGAGCAAGCGTTCAAGCACATCGCCACCACCGACGAATTCAAAAAGCAACGCGACCTGCGTGGCCTGTTCGAATTCAACCTAACCGGACAAGCGCTGGATGCCTACATCAAAAAGCAGGTCGAGGATTACCGCGAGCAGGCGAAGCTGTTTGGGTTAGCTAAATAGCTGAATGTCAGTCGCTAAATAGAGGAGAAACACATGATGAGCGATCGTCTGTTTGCCGGGGTCTGGTTGCTGCTGTGCCTGATTGGTCTGGTGATTGGCTGGGAAATCCAGAGCGAATACAGCTACGAGCCGGTTGGCCCACGCCCGTTTCCCATCACGATTCTGGGATTGATGGCAATGTGTGCCGTTCTGATGCTGCTGCGTAAACCCGATGCCCTCACCTGGCCTTCTGCTGTTGTTCGCCAGCGCTTGCTGTTGCTGGTCATCATGCTGGCACTGTACGCCTGGCTGTTTGAACCGCTGGGCTTTCCGCTGACCACCGCATTGCTGGGTTGCGGTATCGGCATGTTGTTTGGCGCGGTGTGGTGGATGGCGGCGTTATCCGGCGCGGTCATGGGCATCTCACTGTTTTACGCCTTCGATAAACTGCTCGACGTCACGCTGCCCGCTGGCGCGTGGCTCTAACCGGGAGGCAGGTTCATGGATATCTGGTCTTTTCTGATGCAAGGTTTTGCGGTGGCGATGACACCGCAAAACCTGATGATTGCGCTGATAGGCTGCTTTATCGGTACCGTTGTCGGGCTGTTGCCCGGTCTGGGCCCGATTAACGGTGTGGCGATTCTGATGCCGCTGGCTTTCGCGTTGAAACTGCCAGCGGAATCGGCGCTGATTCTACTGGCTACTGTTTACCTCGGTTGTGAATACGGCGGACGTATTTCTTCCATTCTACTTAACGTCCCGGGCGATGCCGGGGCAATCATGACCGCCCTTGACGGCTACCCGATGGCGCAACAAGGTAAAGCAGGCGTGGCGCTGTCGATTTCCGCTGTCAGTTCGTTTGTCGGTTCCAGTATCGCGATCCTCGGTATCATTTTGTTTGCGCCACTATTGGCTAACTGGTCACTGGCATTCGGCCCGGCGGAATACTTCGCGCTGATGGTGTTCGCCATCGCCTGCCTTGGCAGCATGATGAGTCACAACCCACTGAAATCGTTTCTGGCCGCGCTGATCGGCTTGTCGATGGCGACAGTCGGTGTGGACGCCAACACCGGCGTCTACCGCTTCACGTTCGACAGTGTCCACCTGTCAGACGGGATTCAGTTTGTGGTGGTGGTCATTGGCCTGTTTTCCGTGAGCGAAATCCTGCTGATGTTGGAACAAACCGGTAGCGGACAACAGCTGACCAGAGCGACCGGGCGCATGCTGTTTAACGCCCGGGAAGGTATGCAGTGCATCGGGGCGACATTACGCTCCTCATTGCTGGGGTTCTTTGTCGGCATCCTGCCGGGCGCGGGTGCCACTATCGCCAGCGCGATGGCCTGGATGACGGAGAAGAAAATCAGCGGCAACAGTGACAGTTTTGGTAAAGGTGACATTCGCGGCGTGGCGGCACCGGAAGCGGCTAACAACGCCTCCGCCTGTGGTTCATTTATCCCGATGCTGACGCTGGGTGTTCCCGGTTCGGGTACCACCGCAGTGATGATGGGCGCACTGACGCTGTACAATATAACGCCGGGGCCGGCCATGTTTACCGAGCAGCCGGATATCGTCTGGGGGCTTATCGCCGCTATGCTGATCGGTAACCTGATGCTGTTATTGCTCAACCTGCCGATGATTGGCCTGTTTACCCGTATGCTGGCGATTCCGATGTGGTTTCTGGTACCGACGATTGCTGCTATTTCCGCGGTTGGCGTCTACGCCGTACACAGTACTACCTTCGACCTGTTACTGATGGTCGGACTGGGGGTGTTCGGCTACCTGCTGCGCAAAATGCACTTCCCGATGTCGCCGCTGATCCTCGGTTTTGTGCTGGGTGAAATGCTGGAGCAGAACCTGCGCCGGGCATTGTCCATCAGCAACGGCGGGTTATCCATCCTGTGGGAAGGGCACATCAGCCAGACGTTACTGGGGATGGCGGTGCTGATTCTGGTGGTGCCGCCGGTATTGAAACGCTGGCGACATCGCCGTACTCAGCTTCAGTCCGTCCCGCGCACATAACATCACCGTAATCTCTAGCGCAGCACGTGGGTTCTTCACCCCGCGTGCTGCGTTGCCCACTGGAAACGCTGACGTCACGCCCATTCTGCGTTTTCTCGCCTTTTTGCCCTGCTTAACGAAATATTAACCTGTTCATACGCCACGACTATCGGGAATACCGCACCGTTGTTATGATGACAATAAACATGCAGATAACACCGATCATGGTGATAACGTCATCGGGTTGAGGCGAAATCCGTCACGCGGCTACGGTAAGGAGAGCAGCATGCAACCGATCAGTAATCCCGGTAATGTTTCCCTGCCGGGAGAAAAAACGCTGGACCCCACGCTGTCAAAAACCGCGACATCCCAGACGGATGACCTTCCGCTGACGCTGGCACAACGAACCACGCTGGAAAAGCTGGTAACGCAGATTTCCACCCTAAGCGGTGCCAGACCCGCAGAAGTCTGGGCAACCGTGCGCGCAGAGTTGGGTAACAAGAATAATGCGGAACTGCTCGCCAGCCAGTTTCCGGCCGCCGAACAAAGTTTGCAAAACCGGCTGAGCACAGTACAGGGCTCACAGGATACCCGCCAGTTGCTGCAACAATTGACCAGCCTGCTATCGCAAGGGAATAACCGCCAGGCGGCCAGCGACTTTATCCGCCAGCAGTTTGGTCACACGGTGCTGAGTTCACTGACGCCTTCACAACTGAAACTGGTGGTGACGCTGCTGCAAAACGGCCAGTTACCTCAGGCCGCTACGCTGTTGTCTACGGACGGTAACGCCGCGTCATCATTTGGCAATACCGCTAACGGGCAGACACTCCCGTTGGCACAAACGCCTACCGCGACCACGATCCCCTCCCCCTTGCCGCAAACATCCCAGCAACTGGCGGCGATGTTACAAGCTGGCGTGGCACCAGGCGGGTTGGGTACCAATACCTCAACAGCCGCCTTACTGGACCGCGCCTTGTTACCCGCAGAACACAACCAGCTTAACCAATTGGTTGCCAAACTGGTTGCTCTGAGCGGTGAATCGCCCGCTAAAGTCTGGCATACGCTGATGGACATGCAGGGATTAAAAATCGGCGACCCGATACCGGCGAAGAATTTTCACGCGTTAAGTCAGTTCATTAACACACAAAGCGCACTGCTACAGCAGCACACACCGACCACGTTGCAGACGTTACAAGCCGCGCTAAAACAACCGCTCGACCAACAAGAACAGCAACTGTTGCAGGATTTCACCCGTAATACCCTGAACCTCACGCCGCAAATGCCGCTCACCCCCTCACAGGTTAGCGATGTGGTGACTTTTCTGTACCGGCGGCGGTTGCAACAGATACAAGACGCTACCACCCCACCCATGCAGCCGTTTATCAACCCGCTGATCATGGCGTTACCACAGGAGTGGCGGGCGCTGGTCAATAAACCTATTGGTCTGGCGTTAGTCGCCGTAGTGGTCGTGGCGTTGCTGATGTGGGTATTGCTCTGACGCTTCGCCAAGCCAAGCGTTCGGGATAGGCGGTCAGCCAGCTTCAGGCAAAAAAATACCGGGCAAGCCCGGTATTTTTACGCAATCACAAGATTCTGGTGGTTTACTGTGCGTATTTACGCATCACCAGCACCGCGTTGGTACCACCGAAACCGAAGCCGTTGGACATCACTGTCGTCAGCTTACGCTCAGTCGGTTCGGTCACCACGTTCATGCCCACAGCCTGCTCGTCGAGTGTTTCAACGTTAATGCTTGGCGCGATGAAACCGTGCTCCAGCATCAGCAGTGAATAAATGGCTTCCTGAACACCAGCAGCACCCAGTGAGTGACCGGTCATCGCTTTGGTAGAAGAGATTGGCGGAACGTTGTCGCCGAACACCTGGCGGATAGCCCACAGTTCTTTGACATCACCTACCGGCGTTGACGTACCGTGGGTATTGATGTAATCCACTGGCGTATCAACATCCTGCAGCGCCAGCTTCATGCAGCGTACTGCGCCTTCGCCTGACGGTGCGACCATGTCGGCGCCGTCGGAGGTAGCGCCGTAGCCAACCACTTCTGCGTAGATGTGCGCCCCACGTGCCAGCGCGTGTTCCAGCTCTTCCACTACCACCATACCGCCGCCACCAGCAATCACGAAACCGTCGCGATCAGCGTCATAAGTACGGGAAGCGCGTTCCGGCGTTTCGTTGTACTTCGTGGACAGCGCGCCCATGGCGTCAAACTCGCACGCCAGCTCCCAGCACAGCTCTTCACCGCCACCGGCAAATACGATGTCCTGTTTGCCCATCTGAATCTGCTCAACGGCGTTGCCGATACAATGTGCGGAGGTCGCACAAGCAGAGCTGATGGAATAGTTCACGCCGTGGATTTTGAACGGCGTGGCAAGACAGGCGGAAACACCGGAGGCCATCGCCTTGGTTACCACATACGGACCCACGGCTTTCAGACCGCGCGGGCTACGCATAGCGTCAGCGCCAAACACCTGGAAACGCGGGGAACCACCGCCAGAACCGACGATCAACCCCACACGCGGGTTGTTCTGATAAGTTTCCTCAGCCAGACCGGAATCCTTGACGGCTTCTTCCATGCACAAATAAGCGTAAATGGAAGCATCGCTCATGAAACGCACGATCTTACGCTCAATCAGGCCTGCTGTATCTAACTTGACATTACCCCAGACGTGACTGCGCATGCCGGAATCTTTCAGCTCTTGAGAGAAAGTGATGCCAGAACGGCCTTCACGCAGGGATGCCAGCACTTCTTCTTTGTTATTACCGATACTGGACAGGATCCCCAGACCCGTAATCACCGCACGTTTCATTCAATACCTCTTCCGCTTGTAGAGTTTGGATTTAGCTCCGCACTTTAGCGTACAGTTGTAAGCTGAACAAGTCCGATCAGACTAACTTTTCTCAAATTTGCGACTTAATAAACCACTCGCTAGAATCCCGCCATCGCCTGAATAATGAGTTAGTTGTCGTGACAAGCCCTTCCATCCAGCATGCGGACCTGAACTGGAACGCTCAGGGTACACCTGTATCGCAACAATTTGATGACGTCTATTTCTCCAACCAGGACGGTCTGGCGGAAACCCGCTATGTCTTTTTACAGGGCAATGGGTTTCCACAGCGTTTCCTGGAAAATGCAGGCCCGGTCGTTACCGTGGCGGAAACAGGTTTTGGCACGGGGCTAAATTTCCTGACCCTGTGGCAGGCATTCATGCAATGTCGCCAGCAGCAGCCGGAGGCCGCAGTACAACGCCTACACTTCATCAGTTTTGAGAAATTTCCGCTGCGCCAGTCAGACCTTGCCGCCGCGCACGCCAGTTGGCCAGAACTGGCACCGTTCGCCGAGGAATTACGCCAGCACTGGCCACTGGCGCTACCCGGCTGCCATCGGCTGATCCTGGCGCAGGGGCGCATCACGCTGGATTTGTGGTTCGGTGATGTCAACACCCTGCTGCCGACGCTGGACCACAGCCTGACACGCTGTGTCGACGCCTGGTTTTTGGATGGGTTTGCGCCGGCCAAAAACCCGGACATGTGGACCGATGCGTTGTTTAGCGCAATGGCGCGTCTGTGCCGAACCGGGGGCACCTTCGCTACCTTCACCGCCGCCGGTTTTGTTCGCCGGGGTCTGCAACAGGCCGGTTTTCAGGTCAGTAAAATAAAAGGATTCGGGCAGAAGCGGGAAATGCTGTGCGGCACCGTGTCACACAGTACTGAACCGTTACACCCTACGCCCTGGTATGCACGCCCGGCCACCACCACCCCGCAGGAGGTGGCCATCGTCGGCGGTGGCATTGCCGCCGTACTCACCGCGCTCGCCCTGCTGCGACGAGGCGCACGGGTCACACTGTATTGCGCCGACGATCAGGTAGGGCTACGCGCCTCCGGCAATCGCCAGGGAGCACTCTATCCGCTGTTGAACGACAAGCAGGATGCCTTGTCAGGGTTCTTCGCCGCTGCGTTCGGCTTCGCCCGTCGCTGCTATGACGACCTCGCGGCACAAGGCGTGGCGTTTGAACATGACTGGTGTGGCGTCAGCCAACTGGCCTACGATGAAAAAAGCACGCGTAAGATAACACAGATTCTGGCAGGCAACTGGCCCGATACGTTGGTGCGACCGGTTGATGCCCACCATCTGGCCGAGCAGGCGGGTGTCGCGTTGCACACCCACGGTATCACCTACCCACAAGGCGGCTGGCTATGCCCGTCCGAACTGACCGCCTCCGCCTGCGCGCTGGCTTGTCGGCAGGGACTTCAGGTTCATTTATCGACCGATGTAACGGCACTCACGCCTACTGACAACGGCTGGCAATTGACACTGGCAGATGGGCGGCAGGTGCAACATGCCACGGTAGTACTGGCAAACGGCCATCAGATAAACGACTGGGAACACACGCGCCACCTGCCCGTTTATGCGGTACGTGGTCAGGTCAGCCACATTCCTGGCACCCCGGCGCTGTCTGCGTTGCGTCAGGTACTGTGCTATGACGGTTACCTGACGCCGGTGAGTCCGCGTCACCAGACACACTGTATCGGTGCCAGTTATCACCGTGGCGACACCAGCACCGACTACCGCGAAACCGATCAACAGCAGAATCGCCAGCGGCTGATTGACTGCCTGCCCGACTGTGACTGGCCGACGTCGATAGACATCTCCGGGCAACAGGCACGATGTGGCGTACGCTGCGCCATCCGTGATCATCTGCCACTACTCGGTCAGGTGCCGGATTATCACCAAACGTTGGCGGACTATCAGGACCTGCCGGAACAGCTTGCTGCTGGTTCCGTGGTGAAACCGGCGCCATCCTGGCCGAACCTCTATCTGATTGGCGCATTAGGATCGCGCGGTTTATGCTCAGCACCCTTAGCGGCCGAGATCCTGGCCTCGCAACTGTTTGGCGAACCATTGCCGCTGGCAAGTGATACGCTGGCAGCGCTGCACCCCAATCGTTTTTGGGTGAGAAAATTGCTCAAAGGCAAAAGCCCACACACCCGTTAGTACAGAACCAGCGCCTATTCCATTAGGGCTATTCCACTTGCCACTCTGGCCTACTGGGACGGGCGCTAAGCGATACCAAGACGCGGGCTGTCGTTAGCCGCAAGGAAAACACCGCCCGATTATCTCGCGCAACAGCTCAGATGTGATTACCCATCGATATGTAGCATCATTGATGTATAGCACAATGCGTGTCTGCATTCGGTGGACCTTATCACTCCACCACCACTCATAAGACCTTCTATCATTAGTATTGCATGGCATACGGATGCTCACGGGTGTTTTATTTTTCTTTTCATCCGGTTAGCTACGCAAACGTTTTCTTCCATGCAGGGTGTTGATAGGGATTACGAATGATTTTGACGATCAATAACGCCATATCGATATGAAAAGCATATCAATTATTTCACATTGAATGGTTTTTTCGATCAAACTTATCAAGACACCGGTTTCAATGCCGATAATAGCTAATGAATCACGTGTTGTCGGTGGCCTATCCGGCGCAGGCACGCCACGATTCAGCAACGCTTTACACGATGAGCTGTATCCCAAAAGTTCGGGTTGCAGAACCCAATCTGGCATTTTCATCACGACTCCCCCACTGCGCTTTCAGCCTGGGACACGTGATGATCCTTACGACGTAGTGGCACGGTAGCCCTTCTGACAATAACGTCAATCAAGCGATGAGAAAAAGCGACGCGGTCTATAGCAACAATATTGAATACCGCGTACCACGACCCCACAGGGCGATGCCCATGAAGGGGCAAAATAATAAAGCCAGTACACCTGCAATCTGACGCATCACAGGAATAAAACGGAGAGGTTATGAATATTACGCAACGCCTGTTACTAACGTTTTCGCTGCTATCTCTGGCACTTATCGCACTGGTTGTGATTACCCTGTCATTGTTATCCGGCTTTCAAGCTCGCGCCGACTATATGCAGGATAATGCTGTCGCCAGTATTAAGGACCTGAATAACGCCGTGGATAAAAGCAACGCTCTGGGGCTTTTTCTCTACCGTTATCAAACCACGCCAGACAGCAGTAAATTACCCGGTATAGAACAAAGCATTAATCAAACCCTTGAGGATATCAAGTCACTCAATGACTACTATATGAAGAATGATATCTCCAATGATGAAGATAAAGCGCTGGCCCTCGCTGCAATGGACAATGCCAAAAAATTGCAGTCGGCGTTACCGCCCTTTTTGACGGCGGCAAAATCCAATCAGAAAGATCTCTCTTTGGGTATGCTGCAAGGCGAGGGGGGAGTCGGTGAGGCCCTGCGCAACATCCTCATCACCTACCGTAAACAGGTCGATTTGAATGTCAAAATCGGCGATGAGCTGCGCCAGACGAACACCCGCATTTATAACCAGAGCTGGATAAGCCTATTAAGTGGTGCGCTGTTGACACTGTTGCTGACCAGCTTCCTGGCGATCAAAACGATTTTGAGCATCCGCAACAGCCTCAGCAACATGAGCCAGGTGATGGAAACAGCCAGCACAACGCTGGATTTGACTCTCAAAGCGGACGACCAGCGTAAAGATGAAATCGGCATCACCGCACGGGCGTTTAATGCGCTGATGCAGCGGGTCGCCAGCACACTGGCTTCCGTCAGTGTTTCTGCGCAATCGGTTGGCAGCGCCGCAACGCAAATCGCAGCGGGTAACGAAGACCTTTCTTCCCGCACGGAGCAGCAGGCCGCTTCACTCGAAGAAACCGCCGCCAGCATGACGGAAATCAGCGAAACCGTACGTCAGAACGCGGAAAACACGCAACAAGCCAGCATGCTGGCAGGCAATGCCAGCCAGATATCTGTCAACAGCGCCGACGCGGTCGCGACCATGCTCGATACCATGGATAAGATCCGCACCAGCGGCAGTAAAGTCACCGATATTATCGCCCTGATTGAAGGCATCGCGTTTCAAACCAATATTCTGGCATTGAACGCCGCCGTGGAAGCCGCTCGTGCCGGGGAACAAGGGCGTGGGTTCGCGGTTGTGGCTGGTGAAGTGCGTACGCTGGCGCAACGTTCCTCTACCGCGGCTCGTGAAATCAAGGACTTGATTGATACCTCCAACGCGCTGATCCTGACCGGTGCCGAGCAGGCGGGCGATGTGGGCAAAAAAATGTCGTCCATGAAAGAGGCCATTCAGCAAGTCACCGACCTGATGAGTGAAATCTCCGCTGCCACCGAAGAGCAAAGCAAAGGGATTGACCAGGTGCATCAGGCCGTCAACCAGATGGATGATGTCACGCAACAAAACGCCTCGCTGGTGGAAGAAGCCTCAGCGGCATCGCAATCCTTGCAGGAACAAGCGCTGATCTTAAACCAACTGGTAGGACAGTTTACCGTCGGTCATCATGCGGCGGCGGCACTGGCTGCCAGTGGCACGCCATCAGCACCATCGGCCCCCGCGCAACGCCTTCTGTCACCGACCAAAAAGCGTGTCGCCACCGCCGGGGAAACAAGTTGGGAAAGTTTCTGATAACCGACGCTTTCCACTATCAACGTTTTGATTAACGCGGGGTTTCCACCCGCCTGAAATCCATCGCATCAGAGCCTGCTCTGGTGCGATGGACCGGTATCCACCGCAGATAACCGGTAAAGAACCTCTCCCAACCGGTGTAATCGGTGCCGCATGTACACGTCATCCATAACGGTTAAGTGCGCGGAAGTTGATGCACCAGCCAGAGGCAAGATGGCGAGAAAATTGCTTATTGGGATAGGTTCTATAACACAATAAGGAAAACAACCATTATGCACTGCGACAAAGACAATATGCGCTGCGACGAACACGACAGGGAAAACCGGGACAACCATGCATTGCTGGTTGATGAATTTGAACAGCTCACGACCTTGCTGGCGCAGTTGCTCAACAGCGATTACCGATCGTTCGAGAGTTATCTCAACAATTGCCGCCACGTGAGCTTACGCCAGATTGCTATCAGCAAAATGCTCACTAAACCGACATTCGAACATTATTTGCAGCAGCATGATGCCGCGCTCTATTACAACATCAACAGTATTGGTATTGCGTTACGGCTGTTTGAAAACCTGCTCATTAATATCCGAACGTTGTCTGAGGTGGAACGCTTTTGCTAGATGGAGCAGGACGTCATCTATAAGCGCTATCACCTATAAGCGCCATCAACCACGAAAAACCGTCAGCCATCTGTAATTATCAGGCCGACGGTTTTCCAGGGGATCCTACTCACTTAGCGCATCGTCGCCGGGAGACTCTGACAGCCTCCCAGCGATGGCACGTTATGTCGGGGTGGAATCCAGGTGTTTTGCCCGTTGCCAGCTTGGTGTGTCAGCAAGACGCGCCACATAACGGGCAATATGGGGATACTGCTGCCCCAAATTAAACCGCTCGATGACCAATTGCACCACGAACCCCAGCATAAAATCGGCCCCGGTCAGGTGCTGCCCGACAATAAACTCGCGTGAAGCAAGGTAGTCGTCCAGATAAGAAAATACTTTTCTGAATTCCGTGTCAGCATAGTCATCCAGAAAATGCAGTGTCTGGCCGCTTTTCTTCTCAAACTGGTTAAAGACTTTCAGTAACACCGGCAGCATGGCGGAGCTTTCCGCAAAATGGATCCATTGCAGATACTCGACATAGCTCTCGTCCTGTTCGTCAGGCGCCAGATGTGGCGCGTATCGACGAATGATGTACTCAACAATCGCCCCTGACTCGGCAACCACCTTGCCATCAATCTCAACCACCGGTGATTTACCCAACGGGTGAATCGCCTTCAATTCTTCCGGTGCCAGTTGTGTCTGCGGATTACGCTGATAGCGGATCAGCTCATAAGGAAGCTGTGCCTCTTCAAGCAACCAGAGGATACGCGTAGAGCGAGATTCATTCAGATGATGTAGCTTTATGACCATGCTGCCGATTTCCTTTTTAGCCGATTAGGAGCCTATCCCATTAGGGCTATTTCACTTGCTATTTTGGCCCTGGGCAGTGCTCGAACTCCTCACGTACTCCGTGTACGCTCCGGGTTCTCCGCGCTGTCCGAGTCCAAACTAGCTGCGCCAATAACGCCTACTGTAATAGGCTCTAGGTTTAGCCAATTAAGCCAGTTGCTTTAACAATGCGTGGGCGACTGCTTCCGAGCTGGCCGGGTTCTGACCGGTTATCAGCTTACCGTCTTCCACCAGATAGGGGTGCCAGTCAGGGCCTTTGCTATATTCGCCGCCCAGTTTTTGAAACTCGTCTTCAATCAAGAACGGAACCACATCGGTTAATTCCACCGCGGCTTCTTCCGAATTGGTAAACCCGGTGACCCGACGGCCTTTGATCAGCGGTTCACCATTAGCGGCTTTGACATGGCGCAATACGCCAGGCGCATGACACACGAAGCCGATAGGTTTACCCGCCCGTTCGAATGCTTCGATAAGTGCAATCGAGGTGGCTGACTCGGCCAGATCCCACAACGGGCCATGCCCACCCGGATAAAATACTGTGTCGAAATCCTCCATGCGGACGCTGTCCAGTGTTACCGTCGATGCCAGTGCCTGCTGAGCGGCGGGGTCAGCTTTGAAACGATGGGTCAGTTCAGTTTGAAAGTCCGGCAAATCACTTTTCGGATCCAGTGGTGGCTGCCCACCCGCAGGCGATGCCAGTACAATTTCGGCACCCGCGTCTTTAAACACATAGTAAGGTGCGGCAAACTCTTCGAGCCAGAAACCGGTTTTTTTACCCGTATTTCCCAGTTGGTCGTGGGATGTTAATACCATCAATACTTTCATTGTCATTCTCCTCACATCACCCTTTATGTCGCGGGTGCTTTACGTTAACCGTTAAAAACCATTGTTCGTTCAAATGCATGAACCGTTCAGAATTAGCCCTTCAGAAACGCTTCAAGCTGAGACAATTTATCGCTATAGGGTGCTCGCAGGCGCAGACTGGATGTCCCCTCTTCATTCTGGACCACAATCGGCTTGTCGTGGCTAAAACGGCGAAAACCGTGAATACCGTGGTACGCCCCCATACCGGAAGCCCCGACGCCACCAAACGGCAGCGCGTCGATACTGGCATGCGTCATGACATCATTAATCACCAGTGCACCGGAGGTGGTACGTTCTGCGAATGTGTTTTGCCGCTCAGCCTGCTGACCAAAGTAATACGCCGCTAACGGACGAGGATGGGCATTGATATACGCTATCGCCTCCTCCTGTGACGCACAGGTGCGTATCGGCAGCAGCGGTCCGAAAATTTCTTCCTGCATGATGTGCATATCATCGGTAGCATTCAGTACCAGATGTGGCGCGATTTTGCGCGACGCGGCATCCGTGTCCGGTTCACCCGATGGCGCGAGGCTCACCAGTGTCGCCCCTTTGCTTGCCGCATCAGCTAACAGCGCGATCAGGCGCTCATAGTGCCGCGGCGAAATGATGGCAGTATAGTCCGGGTTGTGTTGAAGCGTCGGAAATGCCTGCGTCATAAACGCTTTGCTGGCATGAACAAAGGCGTCAATCTGCGCGTCCTGCAACAGGACATAATCCGGAGACAGGCAAATCTGCCCGGCATTGAAGGTTTTCACCGTCAGGGTACGCTGCGCGGCCAAACTGATATCGGCGTCATGGTCGATAACCACCGGTGATTTGCCCCCCAGCTCCAGCGTCACCGGCACCAGATTTTCTGCGGCAGCACGCATGACATGACGCCCGACAGCAGAACTGCCAGTAAAGACCAGGTGATCAAACGGCAGGCTACTGAATGCCGCGCCGATGGTGGCATCCCCCAGCACCACTTCCAGCTCCAGTGGGTCAAAGTAGCGTGCGATCAGCTCAGCTAGCAGTTCGGAGGTGGCAGGTGTCAGCTCGGAAGGTTTCAGCATGGCGGTGTTACCCGCGGCAAAGACACCAGCCAGCGGGCCAAACGCCAGATTGATGGGAAAATTCCATGGGCTTATCACCCCAACAACGCCCAGTGGTTGATGCTGTATCCAACTCTGCATTCCCGGCATCGGGCTGTCGACAAACTCCGGCTGTATCCACTGCGCAACGTGTTCTGCGGCATGCTCCAGCGTTTTTACCGTTGTCGCCATATCCGCCACCAGCGACTGATAGCGGCTGCGATGACCAAAATCCGCACTCATCGCCTTGCTGAGCGATTCATAATTCTCCCGAATCAGTTGAGCGCTGCGTACCAACCGGTCACGACGTAGCGCCGCATCGGCAGGCCCATTGGCGATATGGGCATTCTTCATGGTCTGCAGTATCGCTTTTAAATCGTTGCTTGTTTGTACTAATGACACCGTAGTCGCTCCTTAAAAAGGGGGTACCGTCTTTTCTGCCCTGCGGGTATAAATTTTCTTTGCTCTTCGCAAGGCGATTTTCTGGTAAAAGACAGTTATGCTTTGATAGAGCGCACTTTACTGATGTTAATGTGCTGTGACCAACTAGCATATTTGGGTATAGGTATAAAAATTTTTATGGGTAGTCTATGTCTCTCGTTCGGCTAAGAACCTTTATTGAGGTGTATCGGCAGCGTTCCATTAGCGGTGCCGCCCGCACGCTGAACCTGACGCAGCCTGCGGTATCGCAGCATATCGCTGGTCTGGAAGCATCGCTGGGGCATCCGTTGTTTGCGCGCCAAACGCGTGGGGTCGTACCAACCTCGGTTGCTGACGAACTGGCGGCAGATATTGGTGACAGGCTGGATGAGGCGGAAAACGCACTGGCATCGGCAAAGGCGCGTTCGCTGGAACTGGCCGGGGCGCTACAAATTATTGGTCATGCGGATTTTCTGGCCGAAGTCGTGGCTAAGCAGCTGTTGCCGCTGCTGGAGGTGGGGGTCCGCATCCGCATGCAAACCGGGGATTATGACGTGATTACCCAAAGTCTTATCGAAGGGTATTGCGACCTGGGGATCTCAGCGGCCCCGGCGAATGACGCGCGTTTAAAAAGCGAACTGATGCTGACCGATGAAATCATGGCGGTCGCCGCACCGCAGGTGGTCAAACGTCTGCTGAATACACCGGATACGCTGGCAGCCATGCAAACCGAGCCGTTGCTGGCCTACAGCCTGACACTGCCGCTTATCGATAACTGGTTTGCCGCTAATCGGGTACAGGCACCCGCTATTCTTCCGGCCATGGTCGGGCAGGACTTACGGGCACTGTGCAGTTTATTGTGCCAGGGATTTGGCTGGAGCGCGCTCCCGGCTTATCTCTGCACACCGTATATCGAGCGAGGAGAACTGGCTGAAATTCCCGCGCCGGTAGCACGGGCCAGCCGGAGTTACTATTTACTCTGGCAACCGAGTGCACTGCGTCAGCCACGCGTCGCCCATGCCCGGCAGGCGTTGTTGTTCCGGTTAAGGCAAAAGCACGGCTAACGACCCCGCGTAAAAATGCGTTGGCAGGCCGAAACAGGCATCGCCCATGTCGGCCTGAGCGGTATTAAGGCCGTTGCGCCTGCTGGTAAAGCGCTTCCCACACCTGGGCGACCAGCGCCTGATCAGGCGGCGACAACTCACCGTTTTTAATCGCCTGGTCCAGACTTTCCTGAACCCGTGCATGCAGCGCCTGTGCGGTCTGCTCGTCATGCGCTTCGACTTGCGCCACCGCCAGCGTCAGGTGACCACGCAGGTAACCGCTGGCAAACAGCTCATCATCACTGCCGTGCTCCACCAAATTGTCAATCAGCGTCAGGATGCGCGCCTCGAATTCTGCGATCATTCATAGTCCTTAGTTATTGGAGTCGTTGCCGAACATCACAGATCGGCTGGATAAGGAAAGTCCGCCGCCGTTTGCGGCGCGGTGTGGTAATAGTCCTGCAACGCCTCGATAAAACGCGCAGGCCGACTGGGTACGCCCTGTTGCAGATAGACCATCACTTGTGCGTGTACCCGGCGCTGAAAGGCGATACGGTCCGGATCAACATCGCCACTGAGGTTGTCGCAACTGACATTAAACGGGAACCCGGCCGCGACGCAAAACATCCATTCCAGCGCCTGTGGTTTGATTTCCACCACTTCGAACTGGCTCTGCGTCTCGGCATCACGCCCATCCGGGCAGTACCAGTAACCAAAATCCACCAATTTGCGCCGTTCTTCACCGGCAATACACCAGTGCGAAATTTCGTGCATCGCGCTGGCATAAAATCCATGCGCAAACACAATGCGGTGATACGGCGCCTGTTCGTCGGCCGGCAGGTAGATAGGCTCGTCATCGCCTTTCACCAGACGGGTATTGTATTGCTCACTAAAACACCGGTTGAAAATAGTGATCAACTGTTCGTAATGGTGAGTACTTTCAGTGTCAGTCAACATCGTCATCAAAATAGCTGTCCCAGCCAGCGAGCAATCTCGCTGCCGTGGTTGTCGTGAATCAATTTAATGCTCATCAGGGCAGACATGACAACCAACATCGGGCGAATCAGTTTTTGTCCCTTGGTGAGCACCATTCTGGCGCCCAGGCGAGCACCGATAATTTGCCCCACCAGCATCACCAGACCCACCCCCCACACCACCTGACCGCCCAACATGAAAAACAGCAGGCTGCCAAAATTGGAGGTGAAGTTGAGTACTTTGGCGTGTGCGGTAGCTTTGGCCAGATTGAACCCCAGCAGGGTGACATACGCCAGCGCGTAAAACGACCCGGCCCCCGGCCCGAAAAAGCCGTCGTAAAACCCGACGCAGGCCCCGCCTAACAAAGAGAACGGCAGCAACGACAAACGGGCATGCCGATCTTCGCCACCGACTTTCGGCATCAGCAAAAAATAGAGGCCGATGCCAATCACCAGCACCGGCAGCAATTTGCGCAGAAAGTCAGCATGAATCTGCTGGATAAGCCAGGCACCGAATACCGCGCCCAGAAACGTCAGCGGCACGGTCAGCCTGAGTATTTTCATATCCACCGCTTTGCGGCGCATGAAATACAGGCTGGCGGAAAACGATCCCCCCACCGCCTGCAATTTATTGGTCGCCAGTACCTGTGCCGGGGAAAGCCCCGCCGCCAGCAACACCGGGATAGACAACAACCCGCCGCCACCAGCGATTGAATCGACAAAGCCGGCAATCACGCTAGCCAAAAACAACAAGGCCAGAATATCTGGCCCGACAACAAACCATTCCATGAATTAGTCCGCAATCAAATGACGATCAAGTAATGCCTGACAGGATGGCGGTAACGGCGGCGGCGTTGTTTTCACCGGCGCTTGTGTACCCGGTTGACGCGGCTGGAACCAACTGTTCAGTTCAGCACCGCACCCATCGCCTGCTGGCGGTGCGTCCTGTTCCTGACACTCCAGACTTTCCGGCGGACAACGCAAACGCACATGCATATGGGCACGATGAGCAAACCACGGCCGCACCTTGTGCAACCAGTTGCGATCGCTCCCCGCTTCCAGACACAGTTGCTTTTTGATGGCAGGGTTCACAAAAATACGCGTGACGTCGTTATCCTGCGCCGCGGTTTTCACCAGTTTCAGTACATCTGGCGACCAGACGCGCGGGTTGACGTTTTTACCATCCGCCAGGACCAGGTCCAGCGGTTGTGGCTGCAACAGTTGTTGCTGGCTCCAGCGCTGGCGGGGCAGCTGTAACCAGATATCCACATCCAGACCTGACTGATGACTGGCATGGCCGCTGCTAAAACGCCCACCAGCTGGCATACCCATATCACCGATCAACACCGTACCACCGGTAGTGCGATGGACTGTGGCGCTAAGCCGATGGATGAACGCCAGCAGGTCCGGGTGACCAAAATAGCGCCGTTGATCAACACGCATCACCTGATAATCAGGCGACTGCAACGCCAGCGGCTGTGCCCCGACGATGCAGCCATTGGCAAACGCGCCGATAGCCTGAGGCTGGCCTGCCACCGGATGCGTTATCTCCTGCCACGGTGTTTTCGCCAGCACGGCGCTGCAAAACAGCAGTGCAGCCATCCCAATCCAGTTTGTTTTCATTCTATTGTCGTCATTCGATCTACTGTTGTAATTCGATTTGTTGATGTCGTTCGTTGTGGCCTGCAAAAACGGTGTATTACCGCCTTACCAGCGCGGCACCTGACAGATCACATCGGCACACTGCGCCCGTTGGCGCAACAGGTGATCCATCAACACGATCGCCATCATCGCTTCGGCAATCGGTACTGCACGGATCCCCACGCAAGGGTCGTGTCGACCGCGGGTGATCATTTCCGTGGCTTCACCGTCGCGGGTAATAGTACGGCCCGGCACGGTAATGCTGGATGTCGGTTTCAACGCCAGATGGGCGGAAATGGTTTGGCCGCTACTGATGCCGCCCAGAATGCCGCCAGCATGGTTGCTCTGAAAACCATCCGGGGTGATTTCATCGCGGTTTTCACTGCCGCGACGGTTGACCACGGCAAAGCCGTCACCAATCTCCACACCTTTAACCGCATTGATGCTCATCAGCGCATGGGCGAGATCAGCATCAAGACGATCAAACACCGGCTCACCCAGTCCCGGCGGGACGGACTCTGCCACCACCGTCACCTTCGCACCGATAGAATCACCGTCTTTTTTCAGAGCACGCATCAGTTCATCCAGCGCCTCCAGTTTATCCGGGTCCGGACAGAAAAACGGGTTCTGCTCTACCTGCTCCCAGTCTTTCAGTTCGCACACCACATCACCCATCTGCGCCAGATAGCCACGGATCGCCACGCCATACTGTTGTTGCAGGTATTTCTTGGCGATAGCACCAGCAGCCACACGCATCGCCGTTTCACGGGCAGAAGAACGGCCACCGCCACGGTAATCGCGGATACCGTATTTCTGCTCATAGGTGTAATCGGCATGACCCGGACGGAATACGTCCTTGATGGCGCTATAATCCTGTGAACGCTGATCGGTATTTTCAATCAGCAATCCGATGCTGGTGCCCGTCGTCACCCCTTCAAATACCCCAGACAGAATGCGTACCTGATCCGGCTCACGGCGCTGGGTGGTATAACGGGACGTCCCCGGACGACGACGATCCAGGTCGTGCTGCAAATCGGCCTCGGTTAACGGAATACCCGGCGGTACGCCATCCACCACACATCCCAACGCAATACCGTGGGATTCACCAAAGGTGGTGACACGGAAAAACTGACCAATACTGTTTCCTGCCATCACGGCTCCTTAGCATTGAAAAAACATCAAGACGGCGGACGGGAACACACCGCGCGCCATCCTGCAGAATAATTAATCCCGGTAAGCGCTGAAATGCGCCTGACAATCCAGCAATTGAGAGCGGGTCAGCATAAACACACCGTCGCCGCCATTGTCGAACTCCAGCCAGGTGAACGGAATGTCTGGGTACTGATCCATCACATGCACCATGCTATTGCCGACTTCGCAAATCAGCACCCCGTCTTCCGCCAGGTAGTCCGGCGCGCACGCCATAATGCGACGCACCAATGCCAGGCCGTCGCTGCCTGCCGCCAGCCCCAGTTCCGGCTCGAAGCGGTATTCCTGCGGCAGGTCGGCCATGTCTTCTTCATCAACATACGGCGGGTTGGTCACAATCAGATCATATTGAATCGCAGGCAGCTCACGGAACAAATCGGAGCGGATCGGCGTCACGTTATATTCCATACCGTGATGCTGAATATTCTGCTCGGTGACGGCCAGTGCATCGGCGGAAATATCCACCGCGTCCACTTCTGCTTCAGGGAAAGCCTGCGCACAGGCGATGGCGATACATCCACTACCGGTACACAAATCGAGAATATGCCGCGGGGAAGTCGGCAACAGCGAGGCGAAGCGCTGGTTAATCAGCTCGCCAATCGGTGAACGGGGGACCAACACGCGTTCATCAACGTAAAACTCCAGTCCGCAGAACCAGGCTTTATTCGTCAGATAGGCCACCGGAATACGCTCGTTGACGCGGCGAATCACGCGCTCAACGATGCGATGACGCTCGCTGGAGGTCAGCCGGGCATGGTACATGTCTTCGGGAATATCGACCGGCAGAAACAACGAGGGCAGCACCAACTGTAACGCTTCATCCCAGGGATTATCGGTACCGTGGCCATAGTAGACATTGGCGGCATTAAACCGGCTCACCGCCCAGCGCAGCATATCCTGAATGGTATGCAAATCGTTGACCGCCTCATCGACGAAAATTTTGTCCAAGTGTGTTCTCCGCAAACGACTGTTTCTTGTGATCGCATGTTTCTGTGATAGCGATAGTTTGCCATGAAGACGGCGACAAATCAGCAGATATCACCGCCAGACGGCGCGGGCCGGGGAAACAGTCGGGGGAATGGACAAGGAATGATAAGGTTTTGTTTAGCCACCGACACGGAACAGGTAGACTACATTGATACCGTATTTCTATACCGATACCGTATTTCTCTTCTGAAACAGAACGGCGACGAGGCAGAGTAACGCACTAATGAAAAAAAAATTCATGCTTGATGACGAGGAACAGGCGCTTTTCCGCACGTCGGTAGCGGGTGCCACCCGGTTGCGTCAGGATACCTATGTCCACCGTCCGGTTCGTCATAAACCCGGCGTACTGCCGCCCCGGCGAATGATTCAGGAACAGGTGGACGCCAGTTTCTATTTTTCGGATGAATTTCAACCGCAACTGGAAAACGACGGGCCGACACGTTATATCCGTCCTGGTGCCAGCCATTATGAGTTGAAGAAATTGCGCCGGGGAGATTACTCACCGGAGCTGTTTCTGGATTTACACGGGCTGACGCAACTGGAGGCCAAACAGGAACTCGGGGCATTGTTGGCCGCCTGTCAGCGCGAACATGTTTACTGTGCCTGCGTGATGCACGGTCATGGTAAACATATTCTCAAACAACAAACGCCGCTGTGGCTGGCACAGCACCCGGATGTGTTGGCATTCCATCAGGCACCGAAAGAATTTGGCGGTGATGCCGCCTTGCTGGTACTGGTGGCACAAGAAAGCGCTGACGATGAATAACCACTGATCGTCGACGCATCTTGTTAGCTATAGCCACCCTCACCCCGATGCGGCTCACCGCTCGGGGCATTGACGACTCAGAGTTTAGCTGCTTTGGCTGCTTTAGCGGCTAACTGAGAAGGGGAAACCTGCCAGTGGTAAACGCCAGTTCCGGATGCATCATCCAGTTCGACGCAGGCAATGGCCGAGGTGGCAAACATGGGCGCATTCTCAGCCGGGCACAACCCAGCGACCAGATACCCTACCAGCGGCAGATGAGATATGACCAGCACGGCGCTGGTGCCTTCTTTTGCCAGCGCCAGCAGGTAGTCACACACTAATTCGGCATTACCGCCCGGTGTCAATTCCGGCAGGCATTCACTCTCTTCCGGTAATGGCATGACTTCTGCTACGACCTGTAACGTCTGTTGAGCCCGCACATAGGGACTCACCAGTACCCGCTCAATATCAATCGCCTGATCGTTAAGCCAGGCTGCCATCTGACGCGATTCTTCATCTCCCCGACGGCTTAACGGCCGGAGTGCATCACTGGCAGCGTCAGGTACGGCATCACCATGACGCATGATAAAAACTTGCATATTACACCGCTATATTGATGAAAAAAGGGCAATAAATCCCTGGGGATAGCTGTAGATTAACTGAATCGGCACAACGCCGTTTTGCGACAGGTCACAGCCTGGTGTCGGAGACCACCCTCGTCTTGCTGATGGTGTTTTGACCGACGCAAAGCGCATTTTTTTACCCCAATTGTCAGGGAATCGCAACCAACCCCCTGTATGGAGCACCGCCATTGTCATCCCACCCTACCATTACGTTCGCGTCGGCACCGCCAACATCCCGTATTTTCAGGCAATTAACCTTGCTTTTATCAGGGGAAAATCAGTATGAGCACATCATAATATGCTATTCACCATCAATTCCCTCTCTGTTAGCAACATTTTAAACTGCGATATAATTTTTATTCAGATAAAAAAATTACAAACTCTCATAATACAGAACAAACCGACACCGGTTTTATTTTTATGACACTTTTACACTTTTTCATCTTATTAACATGGGAAATGCTGGAAAAAAGACGCTGCCTCACTCATAGTAAACACAGACAACACTGGCAACGAATACAACATATTTAAATAGTTCAGCGCGGTATTATGCCCAGCACTCAGGGAATTGTTATTCCGGGTAAAAGGAAGACTATAAATAACCCAATTAAAAATACTATTTTTCAAGAAGATAAAATAGACACCCTCAAAAAATTCGTCTTTGTATTTAATGCGTTTATTAATTAAAAGCCTTAACCAAAAATTAAATTCAGCGAAGGCTTTCTCGTCATGAAATAATGATATTTTTTAAACAAGATCGGGTTGAGTCATTCAAAAAACCTGTTTCCAATGCATTACCCTCTTTATTCACCCTATCGGGGGAGAGAATAAACAAGATAACGCAACGTGGGGCTGACTCTGCCTTTACCCTGTGGGGCTTATACCAAAACGGCAAGTAAATCAGCCCTAACGGAACAGGTTTTTAACTCATTGAGTCATCGATAAAACGGGTTTGTTCAGACTGCCGCCGGAGCAGCCCTTCAGCAGGGGCAAACCGATCGCCGTACTGCTTTTGCAGTGACCGCAGGGTACCGACCACCGTCGTGATACCCAATTGATTCATATAATGAAACGGCCCGCCCAGAAACGGTGGGAACCCAATGCCCATGACTGCGCCGATGTCCCCCTCCCCAGGGCGACGAATCACCCCTTCATCCAGACAACGTACCGCTTCATTGAGCATCATCATGACACAGCGCTGCGTCATCAACGCCGGGTCCAGATGCGCGGTTGGCGTGACATCCAGCAAGCGATAGATACGGCTATCAGAGACTTTATGCTGTCGACGCCACCAGTTGCACAACTGCTCATAGCGAGACAGATCGTAGCGATAAAACCCCCGCCCGTTCTTACGCCCTTTGCGGTTATCTCTGGCTATCGCCTCCAGTGCCGGAGGGGCGCAGAATCGCTCCCCCAGTTCGGCGACCAGCACGGGTACAATTTTCATCGCCACATCAATCCCCACTTCATCCAGCAAGGTAAACGGACCAACGGGAAAACCAAAACGTACCAACGCCCGGTCAATCGACTCTACCGGTTCTCCTTCCAGCAGGCAGCGAGCCGCTTCATTCAGATAAGGTGCCAGAATGCGATTGACGTAAAACCCGGCTTTATCCGCCACAACAATCGCCGTTTTGCCCTGCTTTCTCGCCAGCGCCACCGTGGTGGCTAACGTCACCTCATCGGTTCCGGCATGGGGAATGACTTCAACCAGCGGCATCTTATCCACCGGGCTAAAGTAATGCAGACCAATCACCTGCGCAGGACGGCTGGCACCGGCAGCAATCTGATGGATGGGTAACGATGACGTGTTGGTGGCAAACACGGTATGGGGTGGCGTGACCGCCTCGATTTCCCGAACCATCTGCTGTTTGAGTGCGATATCCTCAAATACCGCTTCCACCACCACATCAACATGCTCAAACCCCCGATAATCGGTGCCACCGGAGAGCAGGCTCATCTGTCGCCGCTGTTCTGCCGGTGTCATACGCCGACGGGCCACCTGCTTGTTTAGCCGTTGCCAACTACTGTGTAATGCCTGGGTGATCCCCTGTTCATGAATATCTTTAATCCTTACCGGCAACTGACCATTCAGCGCCGTCACACTGGCGATACCGCCCCCCATTAGCCCGCCGCCCAGCACGCCGACACGGCGTAATGGGCCAGGTGCAACCGGCGCACCAAAATCTTTTTTCAATGCCGTGGTGGTAAAAAACAACCGCCGCAATGCCACGGATTCCGGCGACATGACCAGTTGCCCAAAGGCGCGTGCCTCCGCCTGATACCCCGCCTGACGCCCCTGCTCCAGACCACAGCGCACCACCTCAATGATGCGCGTCGCCGCCGGATAGTTGCCCTGGGTTTTTGCCAGCGTCTGTCGCCGCACCCGCTCAAACAGCCAACGGCGAACATACGGCAGCATCAGTAAACGGTGTCGCCAGCCCGGTGAGATCACCGGCCGTTTACCCCGGCGAATAAAACCCAGCGCCGCCTCCAGCAAGACGGCGGGAGCCACCACCTCATCAACTAATCCGATACGCCGTGCCTGTGCAGCGCGCAGTTGTCGCCCGGTGAGTATTAACTCCAGCGCACGATCTACGCCGATCAGGCGCGGAAGGCGTTGAGTCCCCCCCGCCCCCGGTAATAGCCCCAACTGCACCTCCGGTAACCCGAGGCGGGTGCTGTCATCGGCGGTACAGAGCCGATAGTCGCACGCCAGTGCCAGTTCCAGACCCCCACCCAGACAGGTACCATGAATAGCCGCCACCACCGGGAACGGCAGATGGGCGATCGCCTCCAGCGTGTGCTGGCCGGTTTCAGCCAGCTTCTGCGCGCTGGCTACATCGGCACAGTCATCCAACATGCCGATATCCGCGCCTGCAATAAACGACGCGGGTTTTCCTGACAGGATAATCAGCCCCTGCAAGCCGTTGTACTGCCGGGCTTGTGACAACACGGCTTGCATCTGCTCAGCAAACTCCGCTTTCAGGGTATTCACTTTTTCACCGGGGACATCCACGGTAAGCACCCCGATGTGGTCAGGGCGAAATGTCAGTTGGAAAGCGGCGTGGGTGCCGCGCTCATCCGTTTGGTCCATCCCTAACTGCTCCGTCATTGCGCCACCTCCACCACCATCGCTGCGCCCAGACCACCCGCCGCACAAGCGGTCACCAAGCCTAACCCACCGCCCCGTCGACGCAATTCATGCAACGTTTGGGTGATCATCCGCGCGCCGGTTGCCGCAAACGGATGCCCGTAAGCAATCGAACCACCGCGGACATTAAAACGCGCCTCATCCACCTCACCTAACGGTGCACTACGGCCCAGTTTGTCACGGGCGAACTCTGCACTGGCGAACAGGTGAAGGTTGGCCAGCGTTTGAGCAGCAAAGGCTTCATGCATGTCAATCAGCGTCAGGTCATCAAGCCGGATGCCTGCCCTGTCAAGAGCCAGTGGCGTGGCATACGCAGGCCCGGCCAGCATGTCTTGCTGTACCGGAATCGCGCTAAAGGCATAACTGCGCAGATAACCGAGTGGGGTCAGGCGCAGTTCGCTGGCCCGTGATTCGCTCATCAGCAACACCGCCGCAGCGCCATCAGTCAACGGTGAACTGTTAGCCGCGGTTACGCTACCGTAGCGACGGTCAAAGGCGGGGTTAAGGCGGGAATACTGTTCTGGCGCGCTGTCACGCCGAATGGTGTTGTCTTCGTTGATGGCCTGCTTATACGGCGGCACCCAGGCCGTCATCACTTCATCACGTAACACACCGTCAGCCCAGGCCTGTGCCGCCCGTTGATGGGAACGGTGAGCGAACGCGTCCTGCGCGTCGCGGCTGATGCGGTAGTCTTTCGCCATCTGCTCAGCGGTATCCCCCATTCGCAAGCCGGTGGAATACTCCGCGACGGCCGGCGCTACTGGCAGTAAATCCCGGGGGCGCAATCGGGCCAGCAACGCTAACCGCTGGCTGAGTGTTTTGGCCCGAGACAGAGACACCAGCGTGTGCGCCAGCGCTTTGCTAACGCCAATCGGCAGCACCGACGCCGAATCCGCGCCACCAGCAATACCGATATCGATAGTGCCAGCCAGAATACTTTCCGCCACGTTAGCCACCGCCTGAAAACTGGTCGCGCAGGCACGGGAAACACTGTAAGCATCGGTGTGCACACTCATGCCGCTACCCAGCACAATTTCACGCGCAATATTGGGGGCTTCAGGCATCTGAATCACCTGTCCGAAGACCAGTTGGTCCACCTGCTCTGGTTCAACACCGCTACGCAGCAGTAACTCATTCACCACCAGCTTCCCCAACTCCAGCGCCGGAACGCCATGGTATACCGTCGCCTGCCGGGCAAACGGGGTTCTCAATCCACTGACAATCGCAATCCGATCGCCGCGCCGGGTGAGCAACGGCGTGACTTCGCGCATAACCATGAGGTTCATCCCTTTTCAGAGGTCGAGGAGGTTTGAAATCATTGTTAACCTGAAGATTACATTATGCAAACAAGCTGATACCAAACAGCGAACCCGGCCACGCTTCCCGGTACGCCGATACAGTAGGTATAGCGATACGGCAGCGCACAGCCAGACGAAAAGCGACACGGCGCAAGACAACAAAAGCGCAGAAATGAAAATGGCAGGAACGACAGAAATAATGACGAGATGATAGCGAGGAATACCGCCTCGCTCCGTGTCAGACACAAAACGAGGCAGAGTGTGCGGGAATCCCGACCCGTTCTGGGCCGCTGTTAGCTCAGGTTAGATCCCGCTCAGGGCTGTTGGCACAGCGGAGAATTAACGCAGACCCAGCTGGAAAATCAGGGTTTCGGCCTGGCAACTGAAGGTGAAATCCATATCCAGTTTGACCCCTGTGTCCACCTCAGACAGGCGGGCATCAATCACGCAAGGTTCAGATTCAACTGAACGGGCTTTTTCCGTTAATTGCTTCTGCATCTGTTCTGCATCGCTACGGCTGGTAAAAATGTGGCTGTAAGACGCCGTGCAGTCGGTGTTATCCATTACGGTTCCCACATCCACACAGCAACAGGCGGCGGTTTCTTCTGCGCTACATTTGTTAATCGCGTTTGTCATGGCAAAACTCCTCTGCGGTGACAGGCGCTTCCTCAAGCGGAAGCGGGCCATCAATGTAATCTGGCTCTCATTTTACTCACACGGACGGCCTATCACTAGCACTTACCAACTAAAGGGGCATTACGTGACCCAGATCACACATTAACGTTATTTTTCAATGAAATAAGCTAAAAACCCTAAACACAACCATAACATTTGTTAACCAGCTCCAAATTCTTGAATCATTTTTGCAACATACATGGAACTTTAAGAAAACATTTCATAGTGTTAATTCTATATTTTTCGTAACTGGTCTGATTTGTCAGCCCAGTAAGCCCCCCTACAATGCGCGTCCCTTGTTACACGCTAACAAAAATAGCCAATATCAGTGAGGTTTCGGTCATGAGCCAGAAAGTCCTGTTAAAGAAAACATCACTTGCTGTGGCGCTGGCGCTCATGGCATCCAATGCAACCGCAGCGGGTTTCCAGTTGAATGAATTCTCTTCATCGGGCCTCGGGCGTGCTTTCTCCGGTGAAAGTGCCATTGCAGATAACGCCAGCTCCGGCAGCCGCAACCCAGCCACGATGACGATGTTTGATCGCCCGTCGTTTTCCGGCGGTGTCACCTATATTGACCCAGACATCAACCTGCACGGCACCAGCAGCAGCGGCCGTGACGCCAGCGCCGATAACATCGCGCCCAACGCCTGGGTGCCTAACCTGCATTTCATCATGCCGCTGAACGATCAGTGGGCGGTAGGTGCTTTTGCCACCACCAACTTCGGTCTGGCAACCGAATTCAGTGATAATTACAGTGCCGGTTCCATTGCGGGCAAAACCGACCTGAAAACGACCAACCTGAACCTGAGCGCCGCCTATCGCCTCAACCAGCATTTCAGCTTTGGTCTGGGTGTTAACGCCGTATACGCCGATGCCAAAATTGTGCGTAATGCCGGTGAAATCGGCCCGGCGCTGCGCGTGAGCCCAACCGCTGAGATAACACATCTGGACGGTAAAGAATGGGGTTATGGCTGGAACGCCGGTCTCTTGTACGAGCTGGATAAAAATAACCGTTTTGGCCTGAGCTACCGTTCCAAAGTTGATATCGACTTTAACGGTTCGTTCCGAAGTGACCTGGCAGCGCCACGCGGCACCAGTGGTACCACCATCCCCGGTAAGCTGACGCTCAACCTGCCGGAAATGTGGGAATTTTCTGCGTACCATCGTGTGGCACCGCAATGGGCCGTTCACTACAGTCTGGCCTACACCAGTTGGAGCGCATTCCAGGAACTGCGTGCTACCGGCAGCAACGGCCAGCAGTTGTTCCAAAAAGACGAGAGTTTCCACGACGCCTACCGTATCGCGTTGGGAACCACCTACTACTACGACAACAACTGGACTTTCCGTGCGGGTATCGCGTTTGACGATAGCCCGGTTCCGGCTGACAAACGCACTATCTCCATTCCGGATCAGGATCGTCTGTGGCTGAGCACCGGTACCACTTACGCCTTCAATAAAGACGCGTCAGTCGATGTGGGTGTGTCTTACATGCATGGCCAGAAAGTGACTATCCACGAGCCGGGCATTTCCCAGAGCGTGCCTTCCTACACCTTTACCTCTAAAGGGCAGGCGTGGTTGTACGGTGTGAACTTTAACTACAGCTTCTGACACCGTCTGTGTGTGTAAAAAAGGCCGCAATTGCGGCCTTTTGCTTTCCTGCATAGCGATTGCTGATGCGGTGATTACTCCGGTTTCACTTCCATGTAGCTACCTGTATAACACGACAACCAGACTTATTTATTAGAATCAATTTCGTCCAGACTGCCCTCAATCGCCTTAGCATTCGGGTTGACCACCGGAACGGATTTACCGCCGTTCGCCAGGAAATCATGGCGCTGGAAGTAAGCATCACGCACCATCAGGTATGGATCAGACGAATTACGCAGCAACCCGTCGGAATCCAGCAGGCTGGCTCGGGTTTCCAACCCTTCCACCACCCATTTACCCGCCGACATCCAGAACGTGAGGTAACTCAATGGTGGATAGAGCGTATCCACGACACCACTACCGTCTTCACGTAATGTCGCACTGCCATACCCCGGCAATACCAGATAAGGCCCGTAGCCCACATGGTAATAGCCCAAGGTACTGCCGAAGCGATGTGGTTCTTCTTTCGCCAGCTTCGGATTCGCCATCGAGGCCACGTCAATCAGGCCACCCATACCCAGTAAGGTATTGAGGAAGAAACGGTTAAGGTGAATCATCGCCTGATAGGGTTTCCCCTCAGCGAAATAGTTCACCATCGTGGCAGGTTCAGACAGGTTGACGAAGAAATTGGTTAGCCCGTTACGTGCAGGCTGTGGCATGTAGTCACGCCAGACTACGGCTGCCGGACGAACGACATAGGGATCCAACACATTGTAGTTGAACCCGAACATGGTACGGTTGAATCCTTCCAGCGGATCCGAACGTTGCTCCGGCGCTGAGGTTTTAGAGCTGGCACAGCCGGCAAGCACCACACTCGCCAGTACCACACCACCCAGACGAAAATTCATAACGTATCTCCCTGCTGAACTTTCATGCGGTCCGCACGACCTGCCACTGGGCCGTCAGCGCACAAGGCCACATGTTATCATTTTAATACACCGGGCTTTGGTTTGCCCGTGCCGCCCTGTCGCGGCATATCGGAAAATGGCAATCGCCTGATCGCAACACCAGACGTGACGCAGCTCTCATCAATGCTTCGGAATTGTCCGGTTCTTACCTGGTACGATGAACAAAGACGCTCATCGGTTCGCCACCGTCGCCGACGCGATGGTCAACCGTAGCAGAGTGCAGATCCTGCGTTAGCCGCCCGCAAAATTCCAGCACCCATTGTGCGATCGCAACCGAATTCAGTGACTTGCTATACAGTCATCCCCGTATCAGGGCGATTCGGATAACGGAAGATAGCATGATTAAGACCGGTATACCGCTCAAAACTGGTGGCAGATTGAGCAAACGCACCGGCAAGTGCTTATGAAGACTGCTAAATCAGGTATAATGCGACGCCAACGCGGTCCCCATAGTTAAATGGATATAACGAGCCCCTCCTAAGGGCTAGTTGCAGGTTCGATTCCTGCTGGGGACGCCATCACCCCGTCTCACACCTTCTCAGAAAGTATAAAAATCCTTTAAAAACAAACATAAATCATAAAATGATGTGAGCCGGACTGTCAGGCCCGGCCGGTACATTATTTAGCGCTGTCCACGCTGGCTTGCGTGAAGTTCGGGTAATCACCCGGTTTGCCCGCGTTCAGGTTAGACAGGAAGTTGTTGTCCTTCATCGGAATATCTGCCGAGCCATAATCGAACGAATTCATCTTATTACGCATGTCCTGATTGCTGACGCCATCACCATGCACGGCATACCAGCTGACAATATCCGGCGTGACAAAGGTGTTATAAGGGTTTTCTGCCTGCTCGCCTGATTTGGCAAAACGAAACGCGTGGGTCAGCGCGCCATCTTTATGGTAGACAAACTTCAGGTGGCCATTTTGCTTATCCAGGCTAGAAGCGGCAGCCGTCGTCAGCTTGCCGTGGGCGCTGTAGCTACCATGCGTTACTGTGCCGTTTTTGGTCCAGACTGCCGCATATTCCCAGTCATGCCGGTGGCCGCTTTTGACGCCCGCCGCAATCTGATCTTTCAGGAAATAGAGCGCATAAAAATGGCCGCAGTAGCGGTTACCGCCACTATTCACGCAGGCGTACCGATGTAGTGTATTGGATTTATCGAGAAACGTCGTCCAGCGGCAACCACCTGTCAGGCTACCGGTCGGATTGAGGCCGCCATTTTGCTGACCGCTGCGACTGATTCCGGCACTGGGCAAGCAGCCATCAGTATCGAAATCAAACACCGGTGCAATCGATGCCGCGTTAACACCGGAGGGCAATGCCTGATCCAGTTTGTCGAAATCATCAGCATGCACAGTAAATACGGCCCAGAGAGGGAGAGTTGCCAGAATCACTTTCTTCTTTAAAAACATAGTATCTCCTGTTTCTATTTTGCTTAGGCGTCATGCCCATTCGTGTTTTTAAAAGTAAAAATAAAGAGAGGGATTACGGTTAACGCGTAATCCTTTAATCAGAAAATCGTTGTTTAGTAAAACTATTAATAAGAAAAACCATCAACCATCTATTTCATCCCTATGACAAAAAATAGATAAAGAATGGCCTCCCGCAAATTATCATAGCTATCTTTCAGACGGCAACCAACGATTCCCCGAAGAAACAAATTTATATTACCGCTTCAATATTCATTTTCTTTTCTGTTTTAAAATAAATAAAACCGATATAACCCTCTCCAATTAATTATTCACATTTAATTCGCTGTTATTTTTCTTATTATTATCGTCCTTTGTTTTTCACTGTATTTCTTTTAGCGCCTGATGAGACAGGTGCTTCACTCCCCTGCCCCTCACATCGTGGTGGCACCTTCTGAAGCCCGTCTTCGTCCACCCACAGATTCGTGACAGCACTTAAAAAAGTGCGTACAAATAAAATCTGCGTATTTACTCTCTGATACATTGCTGTTTCGATACGTTGATGCACGTACTCCATGACTTCGGCGCGGTGCACTTACCCTGCCAGGCCCAAACAAGAAAGGAAAACACATGAAAAAGCTGACTTTCAGCGCAGGTGCTCTGATGGTAATGCTGGCGTTAACCGGTTGCAGCACACCGTCACAACAAGCCCAGACGACGCTCTCTAACCAGTCGGTGCTGGCTCTGAACTGGTTCCAGCAGTCGGGTGAATATCAGGCATTGTGTTATCAGGCATTCAACTCGGCTCGCATGGCATTCGATGCCGCTCCCGTGACTGCCGGTAAGAAAAAAGTCGTCGTGGTAGACCTGGATGAAACCATGCTGGATAACAGCGCCTACAGCGGCTGGCAGGCCAAAGAGCATCAGCCCTTTAGTCCGGCAAGCTGGAGCCGCTGGTCACATGCCCGTCAGGCTCTGGCCGTACCCGGCGCAGTGGAATTTGCACGTTATGTGAATAGTCATGGCGGGCAGGTGTTCTATGTCTCGAACCGGCTGGAAAGCGAAGCCACGGATACCCGCGAAAACATGCTAAAACTCGGTTTCCCGGACGTGAACAGCCAGACACTGTGGCTGAGCAAAGGGAGCAGCAATAAACAAGCCCGCTTTGATGAAATCAGCGCGAAAGGCAACCAGATCGTGCTGTATATCGGCGATAACCTCAATGATTTCGGCGCAGCGACGTACCACAAGCTGAACGACGAACGCCGTGCGTTTGTCAGTGCAAACCGGGCGAAATTCGGCACACAGTTCATCGTATTGCCTAACCCGCTTTACGGCGACTGGGAAAGCGGCCTTAGCAACAACTATAACGCGCTGACACCAGAACAAAAGTTACAGGTACGCAGCCAACAGATGCGTGTCTGGAACGGCCAGTAATCCGAATTACAGCGCATTGTTCAACAACAACGGGGCGTCTGCCCCGTTGTTTATTCACTCTCGTCGACAACCACTCACATCGACAACCACGGATATTATCGACTCACCGATAACATCCCGCGATTCTATCTGTGGCTTATTTGGCGTAAGCCGGGCGTTCGGTCACTTCAGGCACCGCGTCGCTCAGGCTGGCACCGGCCTGATTGTCCCGCACCTCATTGTCGTCAATGAAGCCGTAGAACACCCCCTGAGAGACAGAAACCCCACGAATTTCCGCATCACCGCGCAGTTGCGCTGAGCCGGACACCACCACGCCACGCTCAAATGCTCCCGGCCCTTTAAACACGGTATTCACCTGCGCATTGTCTTTGATGACCGTATCGCCCTGCACGACAGTGAGGCCACCCACACGGGCATTGCCCGAAACCGTGCCGCTTAACACCGTCGCATGATCTTCGATACGGGCATAATCCAGCACCTTGCCACCAATCACGCGGGCATATGGCCCGACATACGCGGTCGATGCCACTTGCGCACCATTCGCCACCCAACCACCGCCGTTACTATGGCGACGGCCCTTGGCAGTCGGTGTCGGCGCGTTTGGCTGTGAGCCTTCCGCCCAGGCGTTAGTCAGCTCCACCGTCCACGGATAGCGGTACAACGAGTAATACGCCTGATCCCAGGTGATCTGATGCATTTGCGACGGTGTCCCCATCACCACCAGATACAGCCCTTTGTCATTGGATTTCACCGCAAAGTTACTGATTTGGGCCGACGCGCCACGTTGCAGCGCGCTGTAACGGCTCTTACCGGCGGAGTCGATCGCCACCAGCCCCCAACGCCAATCGGAATCCGGCTGGGTAAGCGAAACCGGATCGTTCTTTAAGCCCGGCAGGCGGTTAACCGCCGGTGCGCTTTGCACCACACCCTGAAACGACACCGTTACCTTGGTGGCACCGCTGTCCGGGATCAGGCGAACAATGTTGTAACCCCAGCGCTGCGGTGCCTGATCAAACGGCACGGCAAATCGTCTTACGCCAGAGGCACTGACCGGCTCCAGCGCGGTAGTACGCAATAGCTGATCAGCGTTGGACTGGGAGGGTGTTAGCGCACCATAACCCCCATAGCTGAGGCGATAAAAGCTGCTGCGATCGTAGCCGTCAGGATCGGTATAGTCCCAGTTGACGTTGTGCATCGCCCAGTCGCCGAAGAAATCGTTCAGCTCGGATTGGCTCCAGCCCATGTTGCTCTTCAGCACACTGATCGGGTCGGTCGTATTTTGCCCGGCGCTTCCCACCTTCGGCGCTTTAGCCCACAGGTCGTTAACGGCGCTGTAGCCATAGCGGTTCTTCAGGTGTTCCATGAACTGCCAGTTACAGTAACGATCGCGGGTTGATCCCAGATAGAGGTGCGGATAATTCACCAGCATATCGGAGCAATGCGTGGAGGTACCGTGGTATTCATCAAGCTGATGCGCCATCCAGTTCGCATGGGACTCCCAAATCCAGCCGACAAAGTTTTGATTGCCGTAAGACTGGAAGCTGCCGGTCTGCCCTTGTAACGCGTGGGTAAACTCATGCGCCAGCCCCCAGTGGTCAAGCAAGGACTCCGCACCGATCCACATGCCCATGGTACCACCGTCAGCAATCCCACCGTTCAGACCGAAAGACGGGTCGATATGAATGTTCGCTTTGTATTTGGTGGTGGCGTTGCAATACGGCTGCGGGAATTTGATCTGGTTGATGAACTTATCCCAAATCAACTCCAGCTGCTTACCGGCGGCAACAACGTCGGCCTGTTTAACCTGATTACTGTTCCAGCGAAACGCGAAGTGTTCGGTTTGATACTGCACTGCGGGCATATCGCTGACGTTACTGACTCGCCAGTTGCCTGCCACACAGGTTTCATCGGCATAAGCAGCGTTCGCCGCCAATAGGCTACCTGCAACAAACAAGCAGCGCCCCAGAGAAATATGCTTTTTTATCTGCGACATAAGTCCGTTTTCCGAGCATGATAATGAGTAAGTACGCCTTCTCACGATCCAATGAAAAGGAAAGCAAGCCTCCTGACATCGGACGTCAAAGGCAGCCTTAAGGTCTTCATGACCTGTTTTTGTATAGATAAAGAATCTCGTCGTTCTCAACAGAACAACACATTAACTTTATTACACTTATTATGCTTTCGATACACAGTGATGAATCATGATTAACAAAACATGACATAGCTGCTGTGTGTTTTACTTTGAAAAAACGATGAACATGTCTGAGACCAAAAAATCAGCATGGTTAACTGATCATTTTCACCCCAGGAAATCATTAAGAGATATTAACCATCCCACTCAATCGTATTGAATATGATACGCATTATCGATAACCTTGCGGCACATTTTGATGCTCGACAGGTAATCGTATGGTGGGATCAGGCAAGTGCGCGCAAAGCGTGCCATCAGGGAATAAACAACAGGGTTACCTACCCTGGCTGCTGGGGTTACTGGCAATGCTGCTGGTTGGTTGCGACAACGCCGCCTCCCCAACGCCAACACCCCCGGCGTCAGCGTCCGTGGGCTGGCCCCGTACGGTACCAACGCCGAAAGGGCCGCTCACACTCACACACCCGCCACAGCGTATCGTTTCCACCAGTGTCACCCTCAGCGGCACACTACTGGCTATCAATGCGCCGCTGGTTGGCTCGGGTGCCACCAGCCCTGATACCATCGTGGCTGACGAGCAAGGGTTCTTTCGTCAGTGGAGTGCCGAGGCAAAAGCCCGCCACGTCAAACCGCTCTATATCACCGAACCGAATGCAGAGGCGATTGCCGCGGCCGCACCGGACATGATCATTATTGCCGCTACTGGCGGTGACTCTGCCCTGAAGCTGTATGAACAGCTTTCGGCCATCGCGCCGACGCTGGTGGTGGATTACGGTGACAAAAGCTGGCAACAACTGGCTGACTATCTGGGTGCAGCCACCGGTCACGAAACCGATGCCCGCCAGGTGACTGAGCGTTTCGAACAGCGGGTGCAGGCGGTGAAACAGGCGATTCAGTTGCCGCCGCAACCCGTGTCGGCGCTGGTGTATTACGAAGACGGTCGGGGCGTTAACCTATGGACACCCTCGTCCGCACAGGGGCAATTGCTCCATGAACTCGGGTTCCAGTTAGCCTCGCTGCCAGACAACCTGCCTACCGAAACGCGAATGGGCAAACGGCAAGATATTGTGCAAATCTCCGGTGAGAATATGGCTGCCAGCCTCAACGGCCAGTCACTGTTGCTGTTCGCCACTGACGAGAATAGCGTGAAGCGAGTCATCGACAACCCATTCCTCAGTCACCTCGATCCGGTCATGCAGCACCGTGTCTGGGCGATGGGCCCGGATACCTTCCGACTCGATTATTACAGCGCCAGCAACATGCTGGACCAGGTCGAACACCATTTTCGTCGGCCAGCGGCTCACTGACCGACAGTATGGAGCACACGGCGACGCGTTACCCTTCCTGTAACGCGTCGTCGGTTGTTTCCTCTTCACGCTGTGTTTCCACCGGTTCGCCAAAACGGCATTGTCGTAGTGGGCGCACCAGCAATGTTATCAGTGCCCCCAACGCAGTCGCCGCCGCGCCGAACGCCAGAATGCTGGTCGCAGGCACCAGGAGTTTGCCCATCAGCCCCAGAATCAACGCGCCAACGGAATCGCCGGTGACATCCTGCGCGGTACCGAGGCTATTAACCCGGCCCAACAGGTGATCCGGCGTGTGGCTCTGAATCAGGGTGAACTGCAACAACGAGGTGATCGCGTTGAAATAGCCATAACAAACCAACGCCAACAACGCTGGCAACAAATGGCTGAACAGCCCCAGCGACCCCACCGCCAGAAACGCCCCGGTCGCACACCCCAGCAGAATACGCCCCGGCCGCTGCACACCCGATACCCAACCACTGGTAAACGCCCCCAGCATGGCACCCAACGGTACGGCAGAATACATTAACCCGACCGCCGATGGCCCGGCGTGGTATGTATCACCCGCCAGCGCCGGGAACAGCACCCGCATGGCACCGACCACGCTCACCAGCATTCCCAGCAACACCACACACCCCACCACCGGGTGCGCGCAAACGAAACGCACCCCGCCAGCCAGCGCCTGCAACGGGTGCTCCGGCTTACCCGGTGCTGGTTTCATGGTCGGCAGTCGCACCAGTGGGATCAAAGTCGCCAGCGTACCGGCCGCCGCCACCGCGAAATTCCAGCCGACGCCACCAGCGACAATGATCACACCGCCCAGTGCGGGGGACAAAATGGCCCCCAGTCGTACCGTCAACATGGTCAGCGCCCCAGCCGCCGGTAAATTTTCCCGACCGACCAACAACGGGATCACCGCCATCAACGCGGTCATCCCCAGTGCACCGAAAAAGCCGTCCCAGGCCGCCAGCACGTAGAGCGCCAGCAATGACGGCGAGCCGGAAAACGCGTTCAGGCTCAGTGCCACAAACCCTATCCCACAGGTGCCACGGGCAAACAAAATCAGTTTGCGGCGATCAAAGCGATCCGCCAGTACCCCGCCCAACATCAGCCCGATAAACATACCGATGCCATCCAATGCCACCGCCATACCGACCTGTAACGTAGAGCCGGTCATCGCCTGAATCTGCACCGGTACACCAACGGTCAGCATACCGAGTGCAAACACCGACAACATGCGGGCCATAAAAATGGCGCGAAAATGTGCGTTCTGCCTGAGCAGGCTGAAGTCGAGAAAAAAAGAAGATTTAGCCATGAGTGTTGGTTGAATTCCTGTCTTTAATAAAAATGCGGCCGCCGCCGCACAACAGCGCCGCCAGTAGCGACCTGAAAACGGCATACCCGGCAAGGTGCAAGACGTTAATCCTGTGGTAAACGCCCTTAACCCGGCGTCAGGTCAATGTCTTTACCAAAACCTCAATGTTACCCTAGTCATGCCATAACATTAATGATAATAATAATCATATGCATTATTTAATAAAGCAGTTCTTATCAATGCGTTCATCTCTTGGTGGTCAGGCGACCGTCCTGCCGTACACATCGTCATCGTTAACCGGGCGTCGGCTCGGTGGCGTACTACCTTGTCTGCTGTTGCTAGCTTTGGTGTGTCTCGCCAGCCTGATGTTGGGTGCCCGCGCCATCGCGCCGGAGGTCGTCTGGCAGAGTCTGGCCGGTCACACGCAAGGTCCGGACAGCATCATCGTTTTACAGGCGCGGCTACCACGCACACTGGCCGGTATTCTGGTCGGCATGGCGCTGGGTGCCGCCGGGGCGGTGATGCAAGCGCTGACTCGCAACCCGCTGGCCGACCCTGGCATCCTCGGTGTTAACGCCGGTGCCAGTTTCGCCATCGTGCTCGGCATTAGCGTGTTCGGGATTACCGGTATGGCATCGTGGCTGGGGTTTGCCTGGCTCGGCGTGTTGGCAGCCAGCCTGATGGTATGGATCATCGGTACACTGAGCGGCGGTCGGGTGAATCCAATACGCCTGACGCTGGCCGGTGTGGCGCTGAGCGCCGTGTTGTCGGGGTTTACCTCATCACTGTCGCTGCTCAATCCACACACCTTTGATCAGTTACGCCTGTGGGAAGCCGGTACGCTGGATATCCGTTCCCTAAGCAACATTGCCTGGGTCACGCCCATCGTACTGCTGGGCTGCGCACTGGCTTTTTTGGCCGCTCGTTCATTGAATACCCTCAGTATGGGGGATGACCTCGCGACGGCACTCGGCACCCGTGTGGGGGTCATTCGTGTGATGGCGATGCTGTCGGTGATGCTGCTGTGTGGCTCCGCTACCGCGCTAACCGGCCCGATTGGCTTTGTCGGCCTGATGATCCCTCACATCGCACGTGGCTGGGCCGGTCCGGATCAACGCTGGATTCTGCTCTATTCCCTGCTGTTCGCCCCCATACTGTTGCTCTGCGCTGATATTGTCGGCCGCCTGTTGGTAGCGGGTGAATTGCGGGTTTCTATTGTCACCGCCTTTATCGGTGCGCCGGTGCTGATCTGGCTGGTACGCCAGCGCAAGTTTTAGGAAACACGTTATGTCTACCCAAACTCTGTTCCTGCGCACGACTTCTGGTTTGATTAGCGGTCGATTACCGCTGCGCGCATTGTGGGTCAATCTCTCGCTGCTGTTGGTCTGCGTCGCCCTGCTGACGCTGGCAGTCAGCCTCGGCACCCTGCCGCTGTCAGCCGTCACCGTCTGGCAGGCGCTGGCTCACCACGGTGATGCCGGTACCGTGACCGTGGTCACCCAATGGCGCGCCCCTCGGGCGATCATGGCGTTACTGTGCGGTGCTTGTCTTGGTATCAGCGGTGCTATTTTCCAGTCCCTGACGCGCAACCCATTGGGTAGCCCGGACGTCGTGGGGTTTAACACCGGTGCCTATACCGGTGCGCTGGTCACGATCATTGTGCTGCACGGCAGCTATTACCAGATTGCCGGAGGTGCCATGTTGGGTGGTCTGGCAACCGCGTTACTGGTGTATCTGCTGGCCTGGCGGCAGGGTATCAGCGGTTTTCGGTTGATTATCGTCGGGATCGCGGTCAGTGCCGTGTTGTCGGCGTTCAATACCTGGTTGATGATCACCGGCGCGCTGGAAACGGTGATGAGCGCCGCCTTGTGGGGAGCTGGTTCGTTGAACGGTATGACCTGGGCCAAAGCCATGCCAGCGTTACTGGTAATGCCGCTGACTGTACTGGCGACGCTATTACTGGCGCGGCGCTTGCAACTGCTGGAAATGGGCGATGACAGCGCCAGAGCGCTGGGGGTCAATGCACAGGCCAGCCGATTGTGGCTGATGCTGTGCGGCATCGTGTTGATTGCGGTGGTCACGGCCAGTGCCGGGCCGGTTTCCTTTATCGCACTGGCCGCACCGCAGATAGCACGCCGCCTGACTCGTGCCAGCACTATGCCGCTGTGCGCTGCCGCACTGGTCGGCAGCGTGCTGCTACTGGCAGCGGATATTGTCGCTCAGCATCTGTTTACCGGTCGGCAATTGCCTGTCGGCTCGGTGACGGTCAGCATTGGCGGGCTGTATCTGATCGGATTGCTGATCCGTGAATCGCGTCGCTAATCCGCCCCTTTAATTTACCTGTAATTTGCCTGTAAAGAGTGATTCGGATGACACAGCTTTTACACGCCGAGCAGTTAACGCTGGGCTACGACAACAACATTATCGCCCGCAATTTGAGCGTGGCGATCCCGGCAGGAAAATTCAGCGTCATCATCGGCCCCAACGCCTGCGGCAAATCCACCCTGCTGCGGGCGCTATGCCGACTGCTCAAACCGATGGCGGGCGACGTGTTACTGGACGGTACCAGCATCCACCGCATTCCCACCAAAACGCTGGCCCGGCAGTTGGGTCTGCTGCCACAGCACGCTATCGTGCCGGATAACATCACCGTGATGGATTTGGTCGCGCGCGGCCGCTACCCGCATCAAACGCTACTGCGCCAGTGGAGTGAGGCGGATCAAGTGGCGGTGGAACAGGCGATGGTGGCGACTAACGTCAGCGAACTGGCAGAACGCAGCGTCGATGAACTGTCTGGCGGCCAGCGTCAACGGGTGTGGATTGCGATGGTGCTGGCACAACAAACACCGCTGTTATTGCTGGATGAACCGACCACCTGGCTGGATATCGCCCATCAAATTGACCTGCTCGATCTGTTTCGGGAACTGAACCAGCAGCATGACCGCACACTGGTGGCGGTACTGCACGACCTCAATCAAGCCTGCCGCTACGCCGATCACCTTATCGTGATGCGCGCAGGCACCGTCATGGCGCAGGGTGCCCCCGCTGATGTCATCACCGCCGAACTGGTGCAGGCAGTATTCGGCATGGCTTGTGTCATTATCGACGACCCGGTTTCCCACACCCCCCTTATCGTCCCCTGCGGCCGCCATCACCCAGCCCCTTAAAACAAACACGGTTTCTGGCATAAGAAATGGCCGACTATCGTCGGCCATTCAGATTACTGACAGACAGCTTGATTATCGGTGAGTAGGTCTTCTGGCGTCCCAAACAGTGCTGAGGTGGGCGACTTCGCCGGGTGAGCCGCATGGACGCGGCGAAAGCCCGTGCCGCGCCGGGAGCGCGTCACGGGCGGCCCGAACAGCGAAGGCGAACGCCGAAGGTAGCGCGCAGCGCCACTGTTTAGCCACCAAGCCAGTGGTCAAGGAGAGGTGGCGTTTGAACCTCTCCTTGTCGTGCGTGCGATGAAGCGGCAAAGAAATGACACCGCTTATCCCGCACGAAACTATTCACTGACCAGGCAAACGTCACCATTCATAAAACAACATGGCTGTTTGTCAGCAACCTATTCAGCAACGGCCCCAGGTTTTCCAGCGATGCGGGCGAAAGAATATCCGCGTGCTCACAATACTGGGGATACTGCGTCAGTGTGCCGACATACGGTGCCCAGGTCGCGGCAATGTCCATCCCTGCTGGCAGAGTGCGGGTTGCCACAAACAACGTGGCTTCACCGTCGTAACGCTGTGAACGGGCCGATGACAACAGCCGTACCGCGTCCTGATAGTTGGCGACGATATTGCCAAACATTGCCTCGCGTTCTGCACGCAGTTGCGGGTCGTCCTCTGCCTGTGTGTCGGCCATAAATCCGGCCTGTTCACGCTCGACTTCCTCGCGGGCGTCGGCTTCATCCGGGGCGGTCCAGTCCTGCCCTTCCGGCGGATAGGTATCCAGCAAACCGAGGAACGACACCGTTTCGCCCGCCTGTTGCAACCGTGCAGCGATACCGTGCGCCAGCGTGCCGCCGAGCGAGTAACCCAGCAAGAAATACGGCCCCTGCGGCTGAATACGCCGGATGGTCGCCAGATGACGCTCGCACATCGCCTCCACCGATTCACACGCGGCAATGACCCCGTCCGGTCGTGGTGATTGCAACCCGACAATCGGATACTCCCCGTCCAGATACTGCAACAGACCCGCATACTGCCAGGCAAAGCCCGATGCCGGATGCAGGCAGAACAGCACCGGCCCGGTTCCCGTCCGTAACGGCAGCATATCGCCATTACCGTCCAGGTGCTGGCTGTCCGCATCGCCTTCTACCAGTGCCGAAATACGGGCTACGCTACGTGCCGCCATAATCTGCCCCACCGTCAGCGAGTGTTGCAGTTGACGGCGAATCTCGGCGGCCAGTCGCATGGCCAGCAACGAGTGACCGCCCAGCGCGAAGAAATCGTCATCCACCGATACCGTCTCGCAGGCCAGTAGCTCCGCAAACAGAGCCGCGATCGTGCGTTCGGTGTCTGTTTGCGGGGCGCGGCCGTCAGCATGCTGTCCGGCTGGTGCCGGTAACGCCTTACGATCCAGCTTGCCATTCGCACTCAGCGGGAATGACGCCATCAGCACATAACTCACCGGCACCATATGGGCTGGCAATTGCTGCGACAGCGCCTGTTGTAACTGGTCAACATCCAGCGAGACACCGGCCTGCGCCACCAGCCAGGCCACCAACTGCCGGGCATCGGCACCGTGCAGACGGGTTGCTTTTCCACCCAACTCACGCGCACCGACCACCGCTTGCGCCACGCCGGGCTGTGCCAGCAGCACCTGCTCAATTTCCCCCAGTTCAATGCGCTGACCACGGATTTTCAATTGGTCATCGCTGCGCCCCAGGTAGTCTACCGTGCCGTCTTCCAGCCAACGGGCGATATCGCCGGTACGGTACATCCGTTCACCGTGGGCAAACGGGTCCGCCACAAAACGGCTGGCAGTCAAATCGGGCCGACGCAGGTATCCCTGTGCCAGTTGGATGCCGCACAAATACAGATCGCCCGCTACGCCGACCGGTACCGGCCGCAACGCGCCGTCCAGAATACGCAGTTGGGTGTTCCACACCGGCAGGCCGATAGGAATGCCCGGCAACTGATAGCGTTCCAGCGCCTCGCCAGAGGCCGGTTGCCAGGTGACATCCACCGCCGCTTCGGTCGGGCCGTACAGGTTGTGCAGCGGTGCTGCGATGAGCGACTGATAATCCAGCGCCAGTTCGCGCGACAGTGCCTCACCACTACAGAACACTCGCCGCAGGCTGCCACAGCCGATCTCCGCACGCGGACGTGTCTCCAGCGCACTCACCCAGGCCGCTAGCATCGACGGTACAAAGTGCAGGGTGGTCACCGCGTAATCGTTGATCAACTGTACCAGTGCCTCCGGGTCACGGTGCGCATCCGGCGGTGCCATCACCAGACGGGCACCGACCATCAGCGGCCAGAAGAACTCCCACACCGACACATCGAAGCTGCACGGTGTTTTCTGTAGCACCACGTCATCCGCCACTAACGGGTATTGATGCTGCATCCACCATAAGCGGTTGACGATGGCCTGATGGCCGACCACCACCCCTTTCGGGCGGCCGGTAGAACCGGAGGTGTAAATCACGTAAGCGGCCTGCTGATCGGCGACCGGTGGTGACGAGTGACGCGGCGACTGGCGTTCATCCGCCAGCGTATCGAGCAGCAGTACATCGGCCATGCCCGCAAAACGCGACTGCAAACTGCTTTCGGTGATCATCAGGCGAGGTTGCGCATCCTCCACCATCAGCGCCAGCCGCTCATCCGGGTAACCGGTATCCAGCGGCAGCCAGGCCGCGCCCGCCTCCAGAATGGCATATAACGCCAGGCTCAAGCGCACCGAGCGCGGCAGCGCCACCGCCACGATATCACCGGGCCGCACCCCGGCGTCGATCAGCCGGTCAGCCAGCAGTCGGGTCTGGCGTTGAACCTGACGGTAGGTCAACTGATGCTGGCTATCCACCAGCGCGATGCTATCCGGCGTGCGTTGTGCCTGTGCTGCCAACGCCTGATGCAGCGTACCTGGCGGTACCGGCTGTTCGGTACGATTGACCGCCGCCAGCAGCGCCTGCTCTTGCGGTAGTTGCAGATTCCAGGCCGACAGCGGGCGTTCCGGGTCTGCCACCAGTTGTTGCAGTAACAGTAACAAGCGCTGCGCCAGCCGCTGCGGCTGCGCCACGCTGTCGCGGTATTCCATCAGCAGCCGCAGCCGTTTGCCCGGTAGCACCAGCAGCGTCAACGGATAGTGGGTGTACCCCCGATTGTTGACCGCCTCACAGCGCAGCGCCTGCCCAGCCTGACTCAGTTCATCGCCATCCGGGTAGTTCTCCACCACCAGCAAGGTGTCGAACAGCGTGCCGGTGCCCGCCAGTTGCTGGATTTCCCCCAGCCCCACGTCATCGTGTTCAATCAGCTGGATTTGCAGTGCCTGTAGCTCAGCCAACTGCGGCGGCAACGGCCGTGAGGCATCCAACCGTACCCGCACCGGTAACGTATTGCTGAATAACCCGACCTGCTGGCTGATGCCGTCAATCTGCCCGAAGCGACCCGACACCGGCGAGCCGAACAGCACATCGTCCGCGCCGCTACTGGCGCACAGTAACATCCCCCAGATGCCCTGCATTACGCTGTTGAGCGTCAGGCCATACTGTTTACACAGCGCCAGTAAGCCGTGTTCCAGTTGCGGTTCCGGCAGTAACTCCAGCTCACGCACTTCATCATGATACGAACCATCACCATGATGCGGTCCGTCACCAAATAGCAGGGTCGGGCGGGCACCCGTCAGCACCTCACGCCAGCGCTGACGTGACGCCTGCGCGTCGCGGGCCGCCAGTTGGCGAACGATATCGGCATACGGCACGCTGTGCGGCGTGAGTGCCGAGCGGCCCTGATACAATGCAGTGAACAGGTCACGCAGGCATACCGGGGTCGACCAGCCATCCACCACCAGATGATGCGCATTCAGAAACAGTGTGTGACGCTCAGTGTCCGCATGGCTGACCAGCAAGGCGTGCAACATGGATGAGGGCTGGTGGAACAGGTCGCGCGCCAGTTCAGCTTTTTCCAGCGCCAGCAGCGCAGCGGCCTCTTCGTCTGCTGGCATCGCCGGTAACGTCTGACTCTCCAGCGGCCAGTAACACTGGTCGTCACGCAGCACCGGCAACACCTGCAACGGCACCGATGTCTGTTCGGTGTCAAAACGCGCCGCCAGTTGCGGGTGGTGACGGACCACCGCTTCTAATGCCTGACTCAGTTGTGCCACCGACAGCGGGCCGTGCAACGACAGCCGGGTCAGTGAGTTATAACTGCCGGTGGTCTGCGCCAGTTGCGCGTGGAATAACAACCCTTGCTGCAATGGCAGCACCGGCAACACCGCCGATAACGGCCCGTAATGCTGACGCAGGCAGTCCAGTGTCTCGTCAGTGACCGCATCCTGCGCGACGTCAGCGCAGACCAACGTATCCGACAACGGCGGGTAGTCCGCCTGTTGCCGCCACGCGTCGATCGCTTGCGCCATTCCCTGATGCAACGCGTCGATATCATCCTCATCGAACACGCCATGCGCCCATCCCCAGTGGATGGCCAGTTGCGGCTGTTCGCCCTGTTCATCCACAAAGATATTGATATCCAGCGGGTGGCTGAGCGGTATCGTCGGTGCCTGTAGTACGGCAAAGGTATCGCGGAAGTGGCGATCGCTACGACGTGGCGACCAGTGGCCCTCGCCCGACTCGAAGCGACCCAAATAGTTAAACAGGATTTCCGGTGCCTGCGTGTGCAACGACGCCAGCGTTTCGGCACTCTGTGTATCCAGATAACGCAGCACACCGTAGCCGACGCCACGATCCGGCACCGCTCGCAGCGCACTTTTCACCGACCGTAGAATCGCCCAGGGCGCATCGGCCTGTGCCGTCGGTGCCGCGATGCACACCGGGTATTCGGCGGTCAGCCAGCCGACGGTACGGGCGAGATCCCCCCCTTCCGGCGTGTCGATACGACCGTGAGATTCCAGTGCCAGCCGCAGCGGTTGCACGCCAAAACGGTGGTGGCAGGCCTGCACCAACGCGCCCAGCAGAATCTCGTCCACCCGCGCCTGATAACGTTCCGGTAAGCGCGTCAGCACCGCCTGCGTCAACCTGGCATCCAGCACCCGGCGTGATTGTTGCCGGGTCTGCTCCTGATCGCAGGACGGGTCAAGCGCCCGACGCCCCAGCAGAGGCAGTGGCGTCGCCAGCACCGATTGCCAGAATGGTAACTCCGCACGGCGCGCGGCTACCTGCCCTTTCAGGCTGGCAGACCAGTCGTATAACGAGCACTCTTCAGCCGCTAACACGACCGGTTGCCCCCCCATCGCCGCTTCAGCGGCCTGACGCAGTTCGGGTAACAGCACGCGCCACGATACGCCGTCCACCACCAGATGATGGGCCACCATCACCAGCCCACAAGCACAACCATCGCGTTGCAACAGTACCGCCTGCATCATCTGGCCTGCCGCCGGGTCAAGACGTGCTACCGCTGCCTCAAATGCCCGTTCTGCCGCCACCTCAACCGGCTCTTGTACGCGTAGCGCGTCACACTGTAGCGGTACGGCCGTCGATGACGACCGATGAATGACCAGATGGCTGTCACAAGTCTGCGCGGTTAATGCCGGGTGTGCCTGCACCAGTGCGCTCAACGCCTGCATCAGGTGTGCCGGTTGCAGTGTTTCAGGCACCGACAGGAATACGCCGTGCGCAAACCGTTGGTTGATGCCCGCCAGTTGGGCGAAACTGTGCACGATAGGCAGCCCGTCCACCACACCGTAGCGCATGGTGCGTGACGGCGTGGCTGTCGTTGTTAGCGGCTGCATCGCCTGCGCCATCCGCGCTGGCGTGCGCTCGGCGAAAATGGTTTTCGGCCGCAGTTGCCAACCGGCGCGTCGCAACAGCGTGCCCAGCCCCATGGCGGAAATACTGTCGCCACCGAGTGCAAAGAAATCCGCTTCCGCACTGACCGCGTCCAGTTTCAGCAGGCTGGCGATGGACTGGCAAATCAGCCGCTCTTCATCGGTGTCGGGTTCACGTCCCGCCACGGCTTCTGCCTGCTGTGGTTTTGGCAGTGCCTGACGGTCAATTTTGCCGTTGACGGTCAGCGGCAGTTCCGCCATCACCATCAATACCGCCGGAACCATGTAATCCGGCAGTTGCTCAGCCAGTTGTGCCAGCAAACGGGCAGCGCAATCCGGTTGTTCGCGGACGTTCTCGTTCGGCACCGAGCAATAACCGATGAGCCGGTGCGTCGCACCCAGTGGTTCGGCGATCACCACCGCGGTACTGACCTCATCCAACGCCACCAGCGCATTTTCTACTTCGCCCAGCTCCACGCGAAAGCCGCGCACTTTGATCTGATGGTCAACGCGGCCGATAAAGGCTAGTTGGCCGTCGTGACGCCAGCGCATCAGGTCACCGGTGCGGTACATCACCGCCCCTGATATGAACGGACAGGCGACAAAGCGCGTCGCCGTGAGATCCGGGCGGCGCAGGTAACCACGCGCCAGCCCCGGCCCGGCGATATACAGCTCACCGGGTACACCCACCGGCACCGGTCGCAGGTGGTTATCCAGCAGCCACACACGGGTATTGGCGACCGGTTGGCCGATAACCGGCTGGTCCGCCACCGTGACCCGGGCACCCAGCGTATCGATGGTGTATTCCGACGGCCCGTAATAGTTATGAATTTCCATCTGCGGGTGCTGGCGCATCAGTTGCCACAGCCGAGGCGTGGCCGCTTCACCGCCAATCATGATGAAAGCGGGCTGATGGTTATCCGGCTCCAGCAAGCCGCTGTCGATCATCTGGGTGAAGAACGACGGGGTGATATCCAGCAAATCGATAGGCGTCTGAGTAAAGTGTTGAACCAGCGCCCAGGCATCTTTACGCAGCTCTTCATCGAAAATGTGTAACTCGCTGCCCATCATCATGCAAAACAGCGGTTCCCAGGAGGAATCGAAGGAGAATGACGCCGTGTGTCCGGCACGTAAACGGCGACCATTTTGCCGTGAAAAGCGATCTATCACCGGGCCAAACAGGAAGCTCGAATGTGACATCATCAGGTTGAGCAAACCGGCATGGGTACTCATCACCCCTTTCGGCTTCCCGGTAGAACCGGAGGTGTAGATCATGTACGCCAGATGTTCAGCCCGTAACGGCTCGCGTCGCTCCGCGTCCGTTACCGTGTGGGCGGGCAAGCGGGCGCACTCGGCCCGTAACGTGGCATCGTCCAGACACAGCACCTGCGGCAGCGTCGGCATAGACTCACGTACCGTGCTGTGGGTCAGCAGCAGGACCGGACGCGCATCGTCACACATCAACGCCAGACGCTCGCGTGGATAATCCAGATCCAACGGCATATAAGCCGCACCGCTGGCCAGTACCCCAAACATCGCCACCACCGACGAGACCGAGCGCGGGACGCCGATCGCCACCACATCACCGGCACCGATCCCCTGCGCCATTAGCCGACGGGCCAGTTGCATGACCTGCGCCGATAACTGGCGGTAGCTGAGTTGCTCGCGGCCGCAGGTCACAGCCAGCGCATCGGGCTGTTGCTGTACCTGCTGTTGCAGGCAATCCAGCACCGAGTGCAGCGTCGCGGGTATTGTCAGGCGCGGGCCGCTGCCCCAGCCGTCAATACGCCGCCATTCGTCATCACTCAACAGGCTTAATTCGCCGATAGCCTGCTCCGGTTGTTGTATCAGTTGCGTCAGCAGGTGTTGCAGACGTTGCGCATGCCCTTGCAACGCCGGGGCGTCATAGCGCGCTGGATTGGCCACCAGTTCCAGTTGCAGCTCGCCCTCCTGCACGCCAAGGGTAAACTCCATATCGTCCACCGGCCCCATCGCCAGCACATGGGTGGTGACCGGCGTATTGCCTAGTGCCAGTTCGGCGTTATACACCTTGAAATTGATCACCGGCCCGTACAACCCCTCACTGCCGCCGACCAGCCCCAGATCCCGTCGTAACTGTTCCGCTTCATAACGCTGATGACGTCGTACCGCCTTGATTTCCTTCTGCAGCATTTGCGTGGCGTCGATGAGGGTCATCTCGGGTTGCAGCGTGAGTTGAAGCGGCAGTACGTTCACTACCGGCCCACACGCACACAATGCTGCCGACCCCATGCGCCGCATAAACGGAAAGCCCACCGACAAACGCGACTCGCCACTCATGCGGTAGAGGTACACCGCCAGTGCCGCCATCGCAATTTCCGCCGGTTGTAGCTGAGCGCCAAACCGTTGCTCCGCCAGTGCGACAAAAGGCGCCGCGGGTAAGGTGACCCGTTGTTGTAAGGTGCGGATGCCCTGCGGCGAGGCCTCACAAACGTCCGCCGCCAGCGACACGGGCGTCGGCAATTCGCTGGCATGCTCGCGCCAGAACGTAGCCGACTGCTGATAGGCCGACGAACGTTCCCACTCTTGGTACTCCGTCACCACATCGGCAAACGGTGTAAACGGCGAGACGTCCGGCGTTTTACCCGCACAAAGGGCGTTGTAAATTGCCACAATACGCCGGGTCAGAGCATCGAAACTGAAACCATCCACCATCAGATGATGAAAGCGCTGATACCAGAACCAGCGTTCCGGCTGCGCGGAGACCTGCATCAGCACCTGGCGATACAGCGGTTGCTCACCATCGACCGGCAGCGGCGCGGCCAGATCCGCCTGCATCAGCGCCCAGGCAGCCTGTTCACCTTGTGTTGGGTCGCAAAAATCCAGCCATTCCGGTTCATGAATCGCCGCCACACCCGGCGCAGAGGGTAGCCACTGTACCGGCTCGCCAAGATCATTGAAGCCAAAGCGCGCCTGTACCGTATCCGCTTCCGACAGCCCCTGACGGATGGCCGCCAGCAGACAGTCCGGGTCAACCGGGCCGTTCAACTCCAGCGCATGCGCCACCGTGAACGCATTCGACTGACTGGCGATGTGATCGGCCATCCAGATACCGGGTTGGGCCGCCACCAGCGGCAGTTCAGACACATTCACCGACTGTGCCGACGTGACGTCGTGAGCAGACACGGGCTGCCCGGACGTTCCCGCCGGGGAGAAGGAGACGTGAGGATGAGGCGATGACACTTCAGCGGATGATGGCTGCTGGGTCGATGATGGTTTCTTTATCGATGATGATTGCTGGGTAGATAATTGTGTTTCGTTAAGTAGCTCTGACACGTTGTTTTCCTTACTCCGTCAACGGAAACAGTCCCGACTGGTCATGCCGGTTAGGCGTTTTCAGCCCGCAGGCTCGCCGGACGCATGTCCTGCCAGTGGGTTTCGGTATAGGCGATGCACGCCTCGCGGGACTGCGGCCCGTAGACCACCTGCCAGCCCGCCGGTACGGCGGCAAACTCTGGCCACAGGCTGTATTGCTGTTGCTCGTTGGTGACGACCAGAAATGTCAGACGATCATCGTCAAACGGATTAACTTGTTCCTGACTCATTGTTGTTACCTCATGTGATAAGGGGTGCTGTGCGTTATCGGGTATGGGTGTGGTTCAACAACCAACGACATCCGTCCATCAACCCGCCACGCCAACACAAGGTGTCATGCCCACCGGCATACACACGCTGGTAAACCTGATGCCCTGCGGCTATCAGCGCCTCATGCATCTGTTGATTGACGAAGGCGATATCCGCCTCACGTCGTCCCGCTTCCTGAAAAATCACCAGCGGCGATGCGGCCCGGCCACCCTGCTGCACCTGGGTCACCAACACGCCGGGCTCCAGCGTCGCGTGCTGGTCAAAATCGGTAATGAATTGCAGATTCGGCCACCAGAACGAGCCAGATTGCGTAAGTACGCGACCGAAACGCTGCGGCCAGTGCAACCCGGCGTACAACGCCGCCAGCCCGCCATAACTCTGCCCGGCTACGACGGTGCGGTTCGGATCGTCGCTAAACGGCGTCAGGCGTGCCGCCTGCGGCAGCAATTCCTGCTGCACCGTCTGCCAGAACGCGGCATCGCACGGCAGTTCCCGACAACGGGTTTCTCCATCAATCGCGTCAATAAATAACCAAACGGCAGGCGGGAGATTCCCCTGTGCGGTTTCCGTATCGAGAGCGCTAAAGAGCGGTGTGTCGTCAGCCCACCGCTGCCCATCCAGAATGAGACAGAGTGGCCGTTGTGCCGGTATGTCGCTCTCCCCGGTGGTGTACAGCCAGATGCGACGCTGGTTGCCGAGCTGCTCGCTCTGCCAGTCAAACACCGTCAGCCGGGCGGGGTCTGCGCCATGCGCCTCGCCTTGATCCACAGCACGCCAGGACTGCTGTGGTGGTGCACCCGGCATATGCGCCGCTGACAATTGCGTTCCCCACGGTCGGTTCAGGTTGAGCGGATCGGCCATCGCGCAGGGGAACAGCGAACACCACCACGCCCGCTGCTGGTCATCCCGCTGTTGGTCATCGTCGCTGAATGCCGGTGGCAGTTGCGCCGCCTCAATCGGAATCAGGGAATAACTGCCACGCCAGTCGTGTTCAATCACCATCGACCAATGCCAGACATCGGTACCGGGCAGGCGCGCCAGGCTCTGCGGATCGGTACTGTGGTGATCGGTCACGCCGTTGATATCGGCATAGACCCGTTGGATAGCGGAGTGATGCTCATCGCCGTTCGGGTCACGCCAGAGAAAGGTCACGCGAACCCGCTCACTATCTTGCGTTTCCACCAGCGGCGTCCCCACGCTGGCGATCTGTTGCCACCACGCGTCATCCCCGGTTTGCGGTGATGACAACAGCGTGGCGGCGAAGCCTGACGGCTGTACTGCCGACATCAAAACCTCCTGTGTCTGCCCTTTACGTTTCACTTACATTTAGTTAACAGAACTAATGTGTCCATTCGTGAATTTACATTTATTTAGACAACGAGAATAATATTGAGAAACATTTTCATTTGCAATAATATGCAATTCCCAAAGTTTACTGGGATTTAAAAACTCGCCATCTGGTCACATATCGCTAAAAAACAAATTAACCACATGAATTTAAAGTTAATTCGATTTTTTAATGCAAAGAATGGCAAGGCCGGTGAGTACACAGCCTGATGTACACAAAAAATAAGGTCTTTCACAGGAGGGGATCTCTGATGCATAGCACCAGGAAGAAACAATTAACAAAACTAAAGTCTTGGCAGAAAAATAAAAACGCCATGCCAGCCATGCTGGCTTCCACCTTGCTGGTGGCTGCTCATGCACAGGCAGCGGACACCACGACCAGTACCGATACCATCGTGGTGTCGGCAACCGCCGCTGAAAGCGTGACTGCACCGCTGAAAGGCATCGTGGCGAAGGAAAGTGCGTCCGGCACCAAAACCAGCACGCCGCTCATCAAAACCCCACAATCCGTCACCGTGGTCACCCGCGACCAGATGGACGCACAAGCGGTTTCTTCCGTATCCGACGCTCTGAACTATTCCAGCGGCGTGGTCAGCAACTACCGCGGTTCGTCTAACCGCAACGATGAAGTGATTGCCCGTGGTTTCCGCTACGCGCCGAAATTCCTTGATGGCCTGAGCTATGGCCTGAGCGGCCAGGGTGCTGCGCTGGGGAAAATAGATCCCTGGTTGCTGGAGCGAGTAGAGTTGGTGCACGGCCCTGCTTCCGTCCTGTATGGACAGGTCAACCCCGGCGGGCTTATCAGCATGACCAGCAAACGCCCAACGGCAGAAGATATCCACAAAGTGGAATTCAGCGCGGGTAATCAACATCTGGGTGAAGCGGCGTTTGATTTCGGTGGCGCACTCAATGACGATAAAACCCTGCTTTACCGCCTCAACGGTATCGCCAGCACCCGTGATGAATTCGTCAAGGATTACAAAGAGAAGCGCGTTGCTATCGCGCCAGCCATTACCTGGTTGCCGAACAGCGATACCAGCTTTACGCTGCTGACCAGTTACCAGAACGATCCTAAGGCCGGTTACCGCAACTTCCTGCCTAAGATAGGTACCGTGACCGAAGCCAGCGCAGGTTATATTCCGCGTGATCTGGACGTCAGCGACCCTAACTACAATCGTTCGAAACGTGAGCAGATTGGCATCGGTTATATTTTCGACCACTCCTTCAACGATAACGTCTCTTTCCAGCAAAACTTCCGCTATTCCCAGCTAAGAGAACGTTACAAGTATCTGGTGTATACCTGGAGTAACCCGGAGATCTCTGATACGTCGCTGTCCCGCCGTCAGGTGCGTGAAGAGCTGAACGCCGATGAAATCGGTCTGGATAACCAGATGAAGGTCAAACTGGAAACCGGCGATGTCCAACACACTGTACTCAGTGGGGTGGATTACAAATGGCAGGATCGCGATTACAACTACTGGCGCAACAGCGGTTCGGGATACAACTTTGACTGGGCGAACCCCAGCTACGGTGGTTCTTATCTGGTCAGTGACAGCCAGCTCTCGTTGAACCAGTCTTACAAGAAGAAACTCGATCAGGTCGGCGTTTATCTGCAAGACCAGATGGAATGGAATCAGTGGAACCTGCTGCTGTCCGGCCGCCATGACTGGAGCCAAATACGCACGCAAGACCACACCACCAGTACTTCAACACAGCAAGATGACAGTAAATTCACCGGTCGTACTGGCCTGCTCTACGCGTTCGATAACGGTATTTCGCCGTATGTCAGCTACAGCACCTCGTTTGAACCCAACCTGGACTCTGGTGCCCCCGGCACGCCTGCGTTTAAACCGACCACCGGTGAACAATCCGAGGTGGGTATCAAGTTCCAGCCTAAAGGCAGCAATACCCTGCTGACCTTATCGCTGTTTGATATCACGCAGAAAAACATCACCTCGTACAACAGCGTGACCCAGTACAACGAACAGATCGGCAAAGTGAAATCCAAAGGCGCGGAAGCGGAAGTGCACACGCAACTGACGCCGGAAATCAGCCTGATGGCGGCCTACACCTATACCGATGCGGTCACCAAGGATAGCTACACCGCCAGCCAGGTGAACAAAACACCATCGGCGATTCCACGTCACTCTGCGTCCACCTGGGGCAGCTACAGCTTCCAGAATGGTCCGCTGCGTGGTGTCACGCTGGGTACTGGGGTGCGTTATGTCGGCTCAAGCTACGGCGATAACGCCGAGAGCTTCAAAGTCCCGGCCTATACCCTGTACGACGCGATGGCACGTTACGAGTTGGGGTCGCTCTCTTCCCAGTTGAAAGGCACCACCGTGCAACTGAACGTCAACAACCTGACCGACAAGCGCTATGTGGCGTCATGCGGTGGCGATACCGCCTGCTTCTACGGTAGCGGGCGTACTGTCGTCGCGACGGTCAGCTACAGCTGGTAATACGCGGCAGGGCGGGTTTTCCCGCCCTGCGGTGACGCCTGCGCGCCACCATTTTGTTCCACTCTCGACATAAGGATACCCCCCGTGTCAACGCTCGCAGCTACCTCTTCATCGCTGGATATCCGCACACTTCAGCACGATGATTTTCTGTTTCTGTCTCCCGACAACAGCCTACATGCCCGTGGATGTTACGCCGCCCTGTCGACGGCCGTGGCAGGGGGCGAGCACCTCCAGGGCGATGTTCAGCAGCAGGTCAACGCCCTGTTTGCCCGCGCCCGGCAGGATGGTATCGCCCGACCACTACTGGTAGGCGCGATCCCGTTTGACAAACGCCAGCCTGCACGACTGTTTGTACCGCAACAGTCGCACTGGTTCTCACGGGACTCACTACAACACGACCTGGTGCCCGCCACGCCAATAAACGCACGTCAAATACGCGAAGTACCGGGACACGATGCGTTTTGCCAGATGGTCAGCGCTGGCGTTGACGCCACCCGTAACGGTGAGCTGAATAAAATCGTACTGTCACGCCTGTTGGATATCGACACCGAGCAACCGCTGGACTCAATCCGCCTGTTGCGACAGCTCAACCAGCAAAATCCCTGGAGCTATAACTTCCACGTGCCGCTGGAACAAGGCGCGTTGCTGGGTGCCAGCCCGGAACTGTTGTTGCATAAGCAGGGTAACCAGATTGTGTCGCAGCCGCTGGCCGGTTCCGCCCGCCGTAGCGACGACCCGGTGGAAGATCAGCGCCTGCGCCGTACGCTACTGGCCTCCGCGAAAGATCGCCACGAACACCGACTGGTCACCGATGATATCCGTCGGGTACTGGCAGCTCGTTGTCGGACACTGAACATTCCGGACACCCCCGAGCTGCTGAGCACACCGGTGCTGTGGCATCTGGCGACCCGTGTTCAGGGTGAAGTGTTGAATGCCCAGGAAAACGCCCTGTCGATGGCCTGCCTGCTGCACCCCACCCCGGCGCTGTGCGGCGTACCGTTTGAAGCGGCTCGGGACCGTATCGCTCAACTGGAACCGTTCAACCGTGGGCTATTCGGCGGTATCGTCGGCTGGTGCGACGATGAAGGCAACGGCCAGTGGGTGGTGACCATTCGCTGTGGCGAAGTACGGCAAAACCGGGTACGGCTGTTTGCCGGTGCTGGCATCGTACCAGACTCTCAGCCCGTGTCTGAGTGGCACGAAACCGGCGTTAAATTGAGCACCATGCTGCGTGCATTTGGTCTGCGACAAGATCAGGAGTGTGCAGCATGATGGTTGAATTCACACGCTGGCCGCCCGAGCTGGAGCAGCGTTATCGCGAGCGGGGCTACTGGCTGGATCTCCCGCTGGGCGACATCCTCACCCGCCATGCCGATAATGACGCCATCGCCCTGATCGATGGCGAACGCACGCTCAGCTACCGCCAGATGAACCAACTGGTGGCGCAATTAGCTGGCTCACTGCAACGCCAGGGGATCACCCCAGGTCAAACGGCGCTGGTACAACTAGGCAATACCGCCGAGTTCTACCTGACCTACTTCGCACTGTTGCGTGCCGGTATCGTGCCGGTCAACGCCCTGTTCAGCCATCAGCGCAGCGAGCTGTGCGCCTATGCCGACCAGATTGCGCCAACGCTGCTGATAGCCGATCGCAGCCACGCATTGTTCGCCAACGATGATTTTATCAACGAACTACGCCAGCGCTGCCCCACGTTACAGCACGTTCTGCTGCGTGGTGATGGCAACACGTCTCAGGATTTGTCACAGCGATTGCTGGAAGCGGAAGCCTTCGCACCGGCAACCCCGACACCCGCCGATCAGGTGGCATTTTTCCAGCTTTCCGGCGGTAGCACCGGTACCCCGAAACTGATTCCTCGTACCCACAACGATTACTACTACAGCATTCGCGGCAGCGTGGAGATTTGCCGGGTTGACGCACATACCCGTTTCCTGTGCGCCCTGCCCGCCGCCCACAACTACCCGCTCAGTTCGCCAGGCGCACTGGGTGTGTTCTATGCCGGGGGCACGGTCGTGCTGGCAAGCGACCCCAGCCCAGCCTGCTGTTTCCCATTGATTGCGCAGCATCGCATCACCCTCACCGCGCTGGTTCCCCCGGCTGTCACACTGTGGCTGGAAGCGGTGGCGTTATCGGGCGATCGCCACGCGCTAGCAAGCCTGCGCGTACTGCAGGTCGGTGGTGCTCGGTTAAGCGAATCGCTGGCACGACGCATACCGACGGAACTGGGTTGCCAGTTACAGCAAGTGTTCGGCATGGCCGAGGGGCTGGTGAATTACACCCGGCTGGACGATGACGATGTCCACTGCTTTACCACGCAGGGCCGCCCTATCAGCGACGATGACGAGGTCTGGGTAGCCGATGCCGACGGCAACCCGTTGCCGCACGGTACACCGGGCCGTCTGATGACGCGTGGCCCCTACACCTTCCGTGGTTACTACCGCAGCCCGGCCTACAACCGTCAGGTATTCGACGCGCAAGGGTTCTACTGCTCCGGCGATGTGGTGATCCAACAGGCCGATGGCTACCTGCAAGTGGTCGGGCGTGAAAAAGACCAGATCAACCGTGGTGGGGAAAAGATTGCGGCTGAAGAGATCGAAAACCTGCTGCTTCGCCACCCCGCCGTGATCAATGCCGCGCTGGTGGCGGTGCCCGACCCGATGATGGGTGAGAAAAGCTGCGCTTTTCTGGTCACCCGCGAGCCACTCAAAGCGGTGACATTACGTCGCCACCTGCGTGAGCAGGGTATCGCCGACTACAAATTACCGGACCGATTTGAACAACTGCCCACCCTGCCGGAAACCGCGGTGGGCAAAGTCGATAAACAGCGGCTACGCCAGCTGGCGCAACAGCCTGTCGCAACGGCCGCTGCAGGAGAATAAATCATGGCTATTCCAAAACTGAACGCCTACCCACTTCCCAGCGCAGAGCATCTGCCGGTCAATAAGGTGAACTGGCCGGTTGACGCCTCACGCGCGGCCTTGCTGATTCATGACATGCAAAACTACTTCCTTAATTTCTGGGGAGAAAACAGCCCGCTGACCGAACAGTTGATCGCCAACATCGCTCGCCTTCGGCAGGCATGTCGTCAGCAGGGCATCCCGGTGTTTTATACCGCTCAGCCTAACCAGCAAAGCGACGCTGACCGGGCACTGCTCAACGACATGTGGGGACCGGGACTCAATCGCCACCCGGAACAACAGCGCATTGCCGCGGCCCTGACGCCGGAAGACAGCGATACCGTGCTGGTGAAATGGCGCTACAGCGCTTTCCACCGTTCTGATCTGGAACAGCGCTTGAAATCATCCGGCCGTGACCAATTGATTATCTGTGGGGTATACGCGCATATCGGTTGCCTGACGACCGCTACCGATGCGTTTATGCGTGACATCAAACCGTTCATGGTAGCCGATGCGCTGGCAGATTTTTCCCAGGAAGAACACCTGATGGCGCTGCGTTATACCGCCGGTCGCTGCGGCCGGGTGCTGACCTGCGAACAACTGCTGGATGCCCTCGCGCCACAGACGGACGACGGCCTGATGCGCCTGCGCGCCGAACTGCTGCCGTTGCTGGATGACGATGACGACATCGGTGACGACGACAACCTGCTGGATTATGGGTTGGATTCGGTACGCATCATGTCGCTGGTGACCCGCTGGCGTCAGCAAGGGCATGACCTGGACTTCGTGGCATTAGTGAAAAAGCCTACATTGCGTCACTGGCACCAGTTGCTCAGCCAGCGTCAGGCGGAGGAAGCATGAGCGTCGCGTTGGATTTCAGCGGTAAGCAAGTGTGGGTGACCGGTGCCGGACGTGGCATCGGTTATGACATCGCCTGCCGTTTTACCGAGGCGGGGGCGACCGTCACCGGGTTTGACCGCGCCTTTTCCTCAGACTCCCTGCCGTTTCACGCCATCGAGCTGGATGTCAGCGATGCGGCGGCTGTTGCTGCCACCTGTGCCAGACAACTGGCACAGACGCCGCATCTGGATGTGCTGATTAACGGTGCCGGGATCCTGCGCATGGGCCACACCGAAACACTCAGTCAGCAAGACTGGCAGGATTGCCTGAACGTCAACGCAGGCGGCGCGTTTCATCTGTTTCAGGCCGTGATCCCACAATTTCAGCGGCAACGCGGCGGTGCTATCGTGTCTATCGGCTCTAACGCCGCACATGTACCGCGCGTCGGCATGGCCGCCTATTGCGCTTCCAAGGCGGCGTTACGCAGCCTGTGCCTGACCGTCGGTCTCGAACTGGCGCCGTATGGCGTGCGCTGCAATCTGGTCTCCCCCGGCTCCACCGATACCCCGATGCAGCGCAGCCTGTGGCACGCCCCCGATGCAGAACAACACACCATCGCCGGTTTTCCAGAACAGTTCAAACTGGGTATTCCGCTCGGCAAAATCGCCCGTCCGCGCGACATTACCGATACGGTGCTGTTTCTGGCGTCTGATTTGGCAGGCCACGTGACGTTACAGGATGTGGTCATCGACGGTGGTGCTACGCTGGGTGCATGACCCCGGCACTGGCTCTTGATGGAGATACAGGAGGAACACACAGTGATCTGGAAACGCGTCACCACGCTGGACATGCTCAACCAGATGAGTGAAGACTGCATGTTGTCGCATCTGGGGATCCGTTTTGTCCACATGACGGACAACAGTCTGGAAGCGCTGATGCCGGTAGACGCCCGCACCCGACAGCCGTTTGGCCTGTTGCATGGCGGTGCTTCGGTGGTGCTGGCCGAATCTCTCGGCTCAGTGGCGGGCTGGCTGTGCACCGAGCCGGGTGCCAGCGTGGTCGGCGTAGAGATTAACGCCAGTCATCTACGGGCGGTGACACAAGGAGAGGTACGGGGAATCTGCCAGCCGCTGCATCTGGGCCGCCAGACACAAGTCTGGCAGATAGAAATACAGGACGAACGCCAGCGGCGCTGCTGCATCGCCCGGCTGACCACCGCGGTGATTCAACCGTAGAAGTCGTAAATAAGAAAAAGGAGGCCGATGGCCTCCTTCAGATTGCTGACAAACACCTTAATTATCGGTGAGTGGGTTTTTCTGGCGTTACAAACAGTGCTGAGGTGGCCGACTTCGCCGGGTGAGCCGCATGGACGCGGCGAAAGCCCGTGCCGCGTCGGACAAAAACGTCGGGAACGTTTTTGAACAGCGTTTACGCTGGCCCGAAGGGCGAGCCCCATGAATGGGGCGAGTAAACGCGTCACGGGCGGCCCGAACAGCGAAGTCAAACGCCGAAGGTAGCGCGCAGCGCCACTGTTTAGCCACCAAGCCAGTGGTCAAGGAGAGGCGGCGTTTGAGCCTCTCATTGTCGTGCGTGCGATAAAGCAGCAAAGAAATTACACCGTTTATTCCGCACGAAACTGCTCACTGACCGGGCAAACTTCACCATTCATAAAACAACATCGCTGTTTGTAAACAACCTCCTGGTGAGTTTTACTCCGCCAATACCGGGTAATCGGTATAGCCTTCCGCCCCCGCACCATAGATCGTGCTGCCGTTGAGTTCATTCAGCGGTGCACCGCGACGCAAACGCTCAACCAGATCCGGGTTGGCGATATACACTCTCCCAAATGACACCGCATCCGCCTCGCCATCCGCTAACAGTTGTTCGGCCGAGTCACGGGTCAGACCATCGTTGGCGATCACCACACCACGGAAGGTTTTACGGATCAGCGGCAAAATACGCTGTGGGGTATCCAGCGCTTCACGCACAAAGATGAAGGCCAGTTTACGGCTGTCGAGTTGTTCTGCCACATAGCCGAACAGCGCTTGCGGATTGGAGTCCTGCATTGAATGGGTGTTAGACATGGTATTCAGGTGCACGCCGACCCGATCCGCTGGCCAGACGGTCAACACAGCATCGACGGTTTCCAACAGGAAACGCGCCCGATTAGCAATCGAGCCGCCGTACTGATCGGTGCGCTGGTTTGAGCCATCATGCAGGAATTGATCGAACAGGTAACCATTGGCCGCATGGATTTCCACCCCATCAAACCCAGCGCGTTTGGCGTTTTCCGCCGCCTGACGAAAGTCTTCAACAATCCCTGGGATTTCATCCGTTTCCAGCGCGCGTGGCACCACATACGGTTTGTATGGGCGAATCGTCGCCACATGCCCTTCTGCCGCAATGGCGCTGGGAGCCACCGGTAACTCGCCGTCCAGATAGACGGGGTCTGAAATGCGCCCCACATGCCACATCTGCAACACCATTTTGCCGCCTGCCGCGTGGACCGCTGCATTGATGCGACGCCAGCCTTCAATGTGTTCCTCCGACCAGATGCCTGGGGTATTGGGGTAACCGACCCCCTGTGGTGTAACAGCGGTCGCTTCCGTCAGGATCATCCCGGCACTGGCGCGCTGAACGTAATATTCCTGCGACAGCGCGCTTGGGATACGCTGATCAAAAGCACGCATGCGGGTCAGCGGCGCCATGACAATACGGTTTTCAGCCTGAATAGCACCAATATGAATAGGATCAAACAAACCTGACATAGCATTTTCCTTATTTGTTGGCGGTCGATACGGGTAGTAATACACCCGCCGCCGAGTGTTGTTAGCAAACAGCAATGTGATGCCAGAACGATCATGCGATAGCCGACTACCCGGTAACAACGCGCCAGTAACAGCGGTGGTAGCGGTAACGGCTCAGGACAAGGGATATACCTTATTGCAGGAACAGCCGCCATACCATTCGGTGCTAATGACGACGCATCAGGTTATATACGCGCTGAATACGCCAGGTGGAGGACAAAGAACCTACTGGGTTAACGCAGGGTGCATTGGCCCATCGGGCGACAGGCCAATATATATACCCGTCATACTTCAAGTTGCAGGTGTGTTGGCTGCGTTCATTCACCCGAATCACTTACCTGAGTAAGCTCATCGGGATTCACTCACTTGCCGCGCTACAAGGCTCTAACGTGCCTTGCCCTAAAGGGCCAACGCATCGCGTTGTTCAACACGCGAGCGTGTTGTCCTGCAACTCGAATTATTTTGGGTATAGATCAGATAAGCAAACCAACACGTTAGTCGCCTATCAATGACGAAGATAGGTAGGGATAGTCATACCAGCCTGTGTGCAAGTCTCGCCGCATCAACCAGCAGGCGACAGGTGCTCACCAAACGCCGCCAGACGTTGCAGCCCATACTCCCATTTACCAAACCCAGCTTCAGCATTGATATGCCCGCCTTCGCCCACATCCACCAAATCACTTCCCCAGACTTTCGCCCAGTATTCAGCACGGGAAAAGGTCATCAACGGATCGTTGTGGCTGGCAAATGCCAGACTGGGTACCGCCAGTTGCTCGGGTAGAATTCGGTCTTCAATCTCAAAACGCATGGGTTCTGCTGGTGCCACCAGCATCACACCGGCAATCCCTTCCATGCCCTGCTGGACCACATGGCAAGCGGCCAGCGCGCCAAAACTGTGGCCTATCAGCACCGCAGGGCGATCACAGGTCGCCAGTTCGCGGCGAATAGCCAACACCCAGCGATCCAGATCCGCCTGATACCATTCTTTCTGGCGGATACGCCGCCAGAAGGGAAACCGGCGTTCCCAGTAGCTCTGCCAGTGGTCTTCGTCACTGTCACGTAATCCCGGCACCAGCACCATCGTTAAGCGCGAGTCGAGCTCTCTCAGCCGCTGGTCTACTTCTGTTGTCTGCATCAGGTTCTGTGTCTCCCTGTTGATTGTCCGTCAGGATGACACAGACAGCATTGACGACATCGCCATCCTTACATCCTTTCCATTACAATCTGATAACAATATCAGTACCGGCTTACAGCCTACCACGGGATTCCTGATTTGTATTCTGATTCAGTACAGCAATTTATATGCTGGCCCGATTCACCAAAAAAACGATTTTTTCTTTTTATGTCTGGTACTTGCCACAATATAACCTGCTGGCTTACCCCGTCTGCCGCAAGAATGTCTATTCCATGGGGCCGACGATACGGCGATCATCGTCACTATTGAGGATAACTGAGCACGTCAATGAGCCAGCGTTAAACATTCCGCTTGAATTTCGCCCCTGACCCAGCGTAGATTAGCGCCGATTCCCTCATCTGCCCGCCCAGGCGGCAGTGACTGGGGATCGTCTTAATACAGGCGGCTCCTGAAAGCTAAACGCACAATCGGAATTATTGCTGGTGTAGAAATTATTGCTGGCGTAATAGTCCTGGAGAAAAATCAGTGAAGTACTTATTCATGGGCGTTTCGTTTATTTTATTTTTATGGGTAGGCACTTTTTTACTGATGCTGGAATAACCCTGACGGTTTTTCCTCATCCACTTCGACAGAAGGCTCCTGTTGAAGCGACAACAAAAAATAATTATCAGTACACGAAAGACGAATAAACGACAGGCTGGCAGCTATTCTGCCAGCCTGTTCCTTTTAGCGGTACGGAGAAAAGAAACCGGCTGCAAGACGGTATCAGGCTCGCTAGTGACTCCAGCCACCAAGCACATTCAACACCAGACCGATTGCGCCACTCACCGCCAGCCAGGGGCCAAACGCCAGCGGTTGCTGCATACTGATACGCCGGATGCGCCGCCACAACAGTGTCGCCACCAGCCCGGCTAACGACGCGATCAACACCAGATTAGGTAACGCCTGCCAGCCAAGCCAGGCACCCAGCACCGCCAACAGTTTGAAGTCACCGTACCCCAGCACCTCTCGTCCACTCAGCAGGCGAAATACCCAGTAAATCAGCCACAGCGACAGGTACCCCGCCATGGCACCGATAACCGCCTGCTCAAGCGGTACAAACGTATCGGCCAGGTTGAACAACAACCCGCACCATAATAGCGGCAATGTCATCACGTCCGGTAATAGTTGGGTTCGCGCGTCAATCACTGCCAGCGCCAGCAACATGCTAATACACAGCAATGCGCCCAGCAGCGCCAGCCCCGGTTGCCAGAGTAAACCGGCCAGCAAAAAAGCGCCCCCGGACAGCAATTCAATCAGCGGATAACGCCAGGATACCTCGCCACCGCAACAGTGGGCGCGCCCATGCAGCCATAACCAGCTCAGCACTGGAATATTGTCACGCACACGTAAGTGTTGATGGCAGTGTGGGCAGGAAGACGGCGGCCAGCACAGATCATAACGAGAAGGCGGCGCACCAACGGGCAACCCCAGGTGGAAACGCGCCTCCTGCTGCCAGCGCCGCTCCAGCATGACAGGTAACCGGTGGATAACCACGTTGAGGAAACTGCCGATGACCAGCCCCAGCACTAACAGCATCCCCAGCCAGATACGCGGGCTAGTATTGGCGAAGGTGACCAGATCCATGTTGTTCTCCTATTCCGATCCCTGATGGCTGATATGCTGACACACACTACTGGCGTTACCTAGACAGCCGCGAGCCGGACATTGTTTTTTACGAGCCAGTACGCAGAACAGCTGACTTCGGGGATTGGTCCGTTACAACACCCGCTCCAGCGACAAACGGGTCACTTCCACGATGCCAGGACTGTTGGGTACCGCTGTCACATCCATCCCTTGGGTAATCACACCATTTTTCTGTTCCAGTTCGGCCAGCCAGTGCAGCAGGTTATTAAAGTCGCTACGGGCCAGCGTTACCGATACCTGCGACTCCTGCGGCTGCATACGCAGTACAGTAATGCCGAAACGGGCGGCGCTTTGCGGCACCAGCACCGTCAGGCTGATGTCACGACCGGCAATTTGTCGCCGTACGCCTTCCTGAGGCGGTAACCGTGGCGCTTGCTGTTGCATCCAACGCACGGTCTGACGCTCACGATCGATAGTCATCTGCCATTGTCGCGCACTCTCCTGCCAGGGTGACCAGATCAGGTAATACAACAGGCAAAGTACCACCAGACCGCCACACGCCAGCATCATCATCCGCTCACGCTGGCTCATTATCTGCCAGCGACGACGTAATTCATTCATGGCTGACTCCTCAGGGTTAACTGGCCTTCAACATGGTCTTTTTCCTGCTTCATTTCCCCCGGCGGGATCTGGAAATACGCCTGAGCTTGCTGGCGGAACTGCTCCATCTGCGCATAGGACGTGGCACGCAGGCTGAGCCGTAACTCATCGCGGCTCCGATCGTACGACAACGACTGCAACGACACGCCGTCATTCTGCGCCACCAGTTGCTGCAACCGATTCATCTGCTCGGTCAAGGCAAAGCCGCCGCCTCCCGTACGTACCTCCTGCAAATGGCGTTGCATCTGCGCACGCGGGTTAACCACCTGTTTTTCATCCGGGAACAATTTGCGGTATACCCGCACGCTTTCCTGACGCCAGTAGTCCGCCTGGCGATACAATTGATAATGGGTCCAGACCGATTCCCCCAACACCAGCAGCAACCAGGCAGACAAAGCAATCAGCACATTGCGCCACGGCAACAGCGCCTGTTTCCAGGGCTTCACCGGCGCATACTCCCCCTGCCGCAAATCCATACTCATCGGCAAGGCCGCTTGTGCCGCCAATGTCAGTAAATCGGTTACCGGTTGTGGTTGCCAGGTGAGTGCCGACGCAGGTACCGGGCTGTAGCAATGCACGGCGGGTAATGGCTGAAAGCTGGACAGCAACGATTGATACCAGCTTTCCTCAGCAGCCATGCCAACACCGGTATCCTGGCGGAATAACCACAGATTCTGGTGGCTAATGGCACTCCAGGCGCTATCGGCACGCGGCAATGCCATCACATCCGGCATGATGGTTTCTAGCGGCACGCCCAGTTCCTCGCACAACGTCAGCCACGCCTGCAAACGTGACTTTTGCACCACCGCCACCGTCGCGGTATCCCCTTGCATGTCCATAACGGCAAAATGCAACTGGTCAATATCGCTTGCTACCTGCTCTTCCAGCATGAATGGAATCGCCTGTAACAGTTGCCGACGCGACTGGCGTGGTAATGACAGGTTATGCAGCGTCACATCCGTGGACGGCACCAGAGCTCGTGCCGACATGACCGGATAATCCACTAACGCCGACTGGAGGCTCTCCAGCGTGCCTGTCCCTCTGGATAACGCCTGGTGGCGGCTGACAGACCAGATAAGCCACTCCAGACTGCCGGAGGCTTCTGTCGGTAACCGTAAAATCAGTTGTTGTTTGCCGCTGATATTTTCGGCCTTGTTCATGGGTTCACCGTCCTATATCCCCCGTACTGACGCTGTACGACCTCAGTCTGTTTACCACGGTGAAACAGGCTGCGTTGATAGAATTCACTGTCGTCCACCCGTATCTGTATGTCGGCAAAAAACCAGTCGCTCTTTATCACCAGCGCCTGGCGAGCGCCAGTCTTACCATTTCCCGACAGGGTCAGCATCCCCATAAAATCATTAAGATTGCGCCACCCTTGCGGTGGCCGCTGCTGCAATATTCGCTCAGCGATATCCAGATTGATTTCGCCCATGAATAACGCCGATAGCAGCGGCGCGCTGTCTGGTGTCAGCGTATTCACATTAATAGCCAGCTTATCCACCGGCAAAACGCAGACATAAGGCAATAACCGGCGATATAACCCCGCATCCACCCCCATGACCGCCCGCAGCTCTGAAACATCCGCCATACGCTGGTTACCGGGATGAAAATTGACATAGCTGTCGTCTTCCGCCCCGTTCATCAGCGGCTCGCTATCCTCATCAATCCAATCGCGAACCGCATCGGTGATACGCTCCGCTTGCTTAGGCTCTTCCCCCAACACCATCAATAGCTGGCGAAAAACCCGCGCGGCATAAGGCCCTTGTTCAGGGTTGGCGCTGTTGGTGCTACTGCTGTTGTTACCTGTGCCACTGTTACTACTTGAACTGCTACTGCTTGTATTGCTACTGCCCGTTGAATTGTTGTCGCTACTCTTGCCGGACGCACCCGTCGCCGTTGTATTCTTTGCCGGGCTCAACGCATTCAGATTAAGACAAGCCTGACCATCTTGTACCTGGGCGCGAATTTCGCTGCCGTCAGACATTATCTGATGGTCCACTTTAGACCATGGCTGACCGATAAAAGTACTCTGTGGTGAAGCCTTCGCATCACGCTGTAGCACACTGGAAATCAGCGACTCTGCGCCCAAGGCATACCAGCGGGCCTGAGAACGGTTCAGTAAATTGCTGGTGCGTTGCCAGGCTTTGCCGCTGCGCTCCGTAATCGACGCGGCGATAGTGACCATCAATGCCAGCATCAACATCACGATCAGCAGGGCGACACCACGTTGGCGACGACTCATGAATCCCCCCCGCTGTTATCATCTGGTGCGGCCTGCTGGTTCTGCTCGCTGTCGGTATTGTCCTGCGACTGTTGTTCCTGACTGCTCACGTTCTTATCGTCGTCGCGGTTATCGCCGTTTTGTCCCGCTTTATTTTGACTTTGCGTCGCCACGTAGCGCGGCGTCACCATAAACACGCGGGTAATGTCGCCATAATCCCGCAGGGTCACGACGATGGCGATACCTCGCGGCAGATGGGTCGTATCATCCCAGCGATCCTGCCAGCCATCCTTGCCGAAAAAGCGCAAGACGAAACCACTGACGCCGGTTAACACCGCCCGTATCGCCGGTTCCTGCGTCGACAGTGGTTCGGAAGAATCATAAAACAACCGCTCCAGCGTATCGCCACGCAGCCGGTATCCGACCCGCTGTAGTTCCGAACGCGGCATAATGCCCAGCGGGTTGAGCCAACCATTGCGGATGAAGCTGACTGCCCAATCGGCGCTGCCTAATTGATAACGCTCAGCGTAAAACCCCAGTTCATAACCTTGGCTACGGCGAGGAACGATTTGTGAAAAATCCCGCTCCATCAGGGAAAAGCCTCGTTGCAGTTCTGCCAGTCGGGCTTCTTTGCGCGCTGACGCCTCATCGTTATGCATCACGCCGTTCATCACCTGCGAGGCAGCCAGACTCAACGCCGCGAAAATCGCCAGCGCCAGCATCATTTCCAGCAAGGTAAAGCCGCTTTCTGGCCGTTTCACTCTTTCTGGACGTTTCACTGCGCAGGGTCTCCCGGCTGAACCTGATAACTGCGCAATACGGCATCGGCAGCCCGGCTGTCACGATCATGGCGCACTTCAACATCGATGGCGCGTACCTGCGGATCCGCTGTGGCTACCCCCTGAATGCGCCAAAACCACTGTGAACCGGCAAAATTAACCTCACCCGTTACCCATTGGGTTTGTGGCCACTGTTTTTCCAGCCGCATCACCGCCTGTTGATTTTCCGCAATCCAGAGCGCAAACGTCTTCTCTTCCAGACGCCCCAGGCTATTGGCCTGCTGCGCGGTTGTCTTCAGCACCGTCAACCCCGCCAGCGCGAAAATCACCAACGCCACCATCACTTCAAGCAACGTCATTCCCTGTTGTTTCATCCCTTAGCGCTCCGCTTCCAACGACGTGTGTAGCTGACCGTTGGTATCGACCTGTAGCCAGGCAGAGTCATTACCGTTACGCAAGGTCAGACGAAAAGGCGTCACTTCGCCGCCCGGCAGAATCAGGATATGCGGGTCGCCATTGCCCGGTGAAAAACCGGCACCGTCGCCCGCAGCGCCTGCCTGCGTGGACAGTTCAATTTGAAAGCTAGCTGGCAATTCGCTGGGGGAAGACAGGCGGTACGGCTGCCACGGCACCCAAACATAGCGCAGACGTTGTTGATCTTCGGGCGAGTTCTCCACGACCTGACGCTGTAACAGTGCGTATTGCCAGCGGTGAGGTTGCAGATAAATCCCCAGAATATGGTCATTCATCTGGCTGTCCTCCACCGCGTATTGCAGTTGTGCTTTAAAGCGGGCTATCTGCCAGCCGCTGTCCTGCTGCTTGGGCGCAGGGATCGCCATCATGACCAGTGTGGCGGCAATGCCAGCCAGCAACACCACCAGCATGATTTCCAGCAGCGTGAATCCCCGCTGGCGCACAATCAGGGGTTCCCGTTGCCGTTGTTACCGTTATTGTGCGCACCATTGCCGACATTCCAGTTGCCAATGTCGTCATCGGTATCCGGCATGCCATCCGGGCCGTAGGAGAACACGTCTATCTTGCCGTGACGGCCTGGGCTGACCAGTTGGTATTCCGCGCCCCATGGGTCTTGTGGTAAACGGCGAATATATCCATCCTGCGGATAGTTTCGTGGTTCCGGCGGCGTGGTCGGTTTTTTCACCAACGCCCCCAGCCCTTGTTCGGTTGTCGGGTAACGGCTGTTATCCAGTTTGTACATGTCCAGTGCGCTCTCCAGCGCCACTATGTCGCTGACGGCTTTCTGCTTGTCGGCTTTTTCTTTGTTGCCCATCAGGTTCGGGACAACCAGACTGGCCAGTACGCCAAGAATGACGATGACCACCATGATTTCCAACAGGGTAAAACCTCGCTGACGTCGTTCCATCTCTTTGTTACCTCATTAACGTATCAATCTTCGCTACATACTCATTAGGGTATTCAGTTGCAAAATCGGCTGGAGAATCGCCAGCACGATGAACAGCACAATGCCCGCCATACTCACCACCAGCAGCGGCTCAAACAGCCCCAGCGCCAATGTCATCTGGGCGCTGAATTCACGATCCTGGTTATCCGCGGCGCGAGTCAGCATGCCATCAAGTTCACCGCTGCGTTCACCGCTGGCAATCATGTGGCGCATCATCGGTGGGAACAGCGATGTCTGCTCCAACGCTTTGTGCAGGCTCACCCCTTCACGTACGGCGTCGGTCGCCTGCCCCAGCCGGAAGCGGGCATAATCATTGGTCAGGACATCGCCGCTGATACGCATCGCCTGCAATAGCGGCACGGCGCTGGAATTCAAAATACTTAATGTGCGGGCGTAGCGGGCGGTGTTAAGACCTCGGGCAACCCGCCCAATGACAGGTAAAAACAGTAAACGCCGGTGGAACGCCAGACGATGCTTCTCATGGCGCAGCAATACGCGCAGCCCCATGACCGCCAGTATCAGCAGTAACACCACCCAAGGCCCGTACGTTCTCACCGCGTCGCTGACACTCATCAATAACCGGGTGGACAACGGTAGCGTCTGTTTCATGTGAATAAACTGCTCGACTACTTTAGGCACCACAGCAGACAACAGGATAGACACCACCGAAATCGCCACCAGGGTCAACACACAAGGGTAAATCATCGCCTGCTGAATACGGCTACGCATCTGTTGACGCTGCTCGGTGTAATCCGCCAGTCGATTTAATACCGCATCCAGATGGCCCGAGGCTTCGCCCGCTGCCACCATCGCGCAGTACAACCGTTCAAAGCTGCCGGGAAAGTTCCCCATCGCTTCAGCCAATGAATGCCCTTCCACCACTTTGGCGCGCACCGCCGCCATCAGGGCGCTAAGCTTCGGTTTTTCACTCTGTTTCGCCACCGCGTCGAGAGCTTCTTCCAGCGGTAGCGCTGCCGCAACCAGCGTCGCCAGTTGCCGGGTCAGCAATGCCAGATCGCTGGCGCTGATACGGTGGGAACGGCGCAACGACAGCGAAAAACCACTACGGGGAGCGGCTTCGCCGCGCTGCTCCTCTATTTTGACCGGCACCAGCCCTTTCTCACGCAGCAGTTGGCGTGCGTGACGCGCAGAGTCCGCCTCCTGCATGCCCTGACTTTTCTTTCCCTGGGCGTTTAATGCCTGATACTGGAACAGCGCCATGTCATTCCTCTTTCGTTACACGCACCACTTCTTCCCAGGTGGTGATACCCGCCAGCACTTTGTCCATCCCATCCTGACGAATCGTGATTCGCCCATCGCCCAGCATCCGGGCTATGCCCAATTCACTTTCGCCGCGATGAATCGCCGTGCGCACCGTATCATCAATCAGCAACAGCTCATGGATACCGGTACGACCGCGATAGCCACTGTAGTTACACTTCTCGCACCCACCGGGATGGTAGAGAGTGGTTCCCACCGCCAGTCCGGTCTGTTTTGCCTGTTCCTCATCGACGGCATAGGGCTGACGGCATGACGGGCAGAGTGTGCGCACCAGCCGCTGCGCCAGCACGCCCAGTAGCGACGTTGACAGCAGAAACGGTTCAATCCCCATATCCTGCAAGCGGGACAACGCCCCCAGCGCGCTATTGGTATGCAGGGTGGATAACACCAGATGCCCGGTTAGTGACGCTTGCACCGCAATTTGTGCCGTTTCACCGTCACGAATTTCCCCCACCAGCACCACGTCCGGGTCCTGACGCAAAATGGCGCGCAAACCACGGGCGAACGTCATATCAACCTTGGGGTTCACCTGGGTCTGGCCAATGCCTTCCAGTTCATATTCAATCGGGTCTTCCACCGTCATGATGTTGCGTTCGGCAGAGTTGAGTCGGCTCAAGGCCGCATACAGGGTGGTACTTTTTCCCGAGCCGGTAGGGCCGGTAACCAGAATGATGCCGTGTGGACGGTGGATCAGCGTATCCATCTGACGGCGGTTATGTTCCGCCATCCCCAGTGTTTCCAGATCCAACCGGACGCTGTTTTTATCGAGCAAACGCAGCACTACGCGTTCGCCATAGTTCGAAGGCAGGGTCGAGACACGCACATCAATAGCACGGCCGCCAATGCGCAATGCCATACGACCATCCTGCGGGACGCGCTTTTCGGCAATATCCAGCTTGGCCATGACCTTGATACGCGACACCAGTAATGACGCCAGTTGGCGCTGCGGGCGCAAAATCTCCCGCAACACACCATCAATACGAAAGCGGATCAGCAGGTGGCGCTCAAACGTCTCGATATGGATATCCGACGCCTTGTGTTTGATAGCTTCCGTGAGCATGGCATTGATCAACCGAATAATCGGTGCGTCGTCGTCGGCATCGAGTAAGTCATCGCTGTCCGGCAGTTCCTCGGCCAACGTGTAGAAATCGATATCGTTACCGATGTCTTCCATCAGGCGTCGCGCTTCTTCAGAATCGCGCTGATAACGCATAACCAGTTGCCGCTCAAACTCTTCCGGGCTGACCTGACTGACCGCCAACGCCACCCCAGCGACCCGGCGAGCCTCCAGTAACGCCAGAGCCGAGGTGCCGGGTACACAAACCGCCTCTGCAACGGTTGCCGACTCATCTTGCAGCAACAGAATTTGCTGTGACCGGGCAAACGCAAACGGCAGTACAGGTCGTAATTCAGGCGTGTGGGCGGGCTGAGCGCTCATCGCCCCTCCGGCTGATAAAACGCGGCGATAGATGACTGCACCTGTCGGAAGGTGTAGGTGTTGCCACCGGGTAAACGCACCGTGTTGCTATCCAGCACATTGCTGCCCTCACCACGCTGCTGCTGCTGTTCATTGTTAAAGCTGCGGTATTTGCTGATCGACGCATCCTGGAATTGTTTCGGGTCACGGATGATAGTCGGTCGTAAAAACAGCATCAGATTGCGTTTTTTCACGCTCTGGCTCTTCGAACGGAACAGATTGCCCAGCACCGGAATATCCCCCAACAACGGCACTTTGCTGTTGTTTTCATCGGTCGATTTATCGAGCAGGCCCCCTACGACCACCGTTTCGCCATTACTGACCATGACTGCGTTATTCACCGTTCGGGTATTAAAGGTGACGCCCAGTGAACTGTTGGCGCTGCTACTGCTGTCTGCCACGCTGGAGACTTCCTGCTCAATTTGCAGCAACACCGAATCGCCTTCATTGATCTGCGGTTTGACGCGCAGTTTGATACCGACGGTCTTACGCTCCACGGTATTAAAAATGTTGTTTCCTGAACCAACCGTGGTTTGCGACCCGGTCAATACCGGCACTTCCTGACCGACATTGAAGGTCGCTTCCATGTTATCCAGCGTCACAATGCTGGGCGTCGCCAGTACATCGTTTTTACTGTCGCTGGACAACGCGGTCATCAGCATCGACCAGTTACCACGATAAAAACCGGCGGTAATACCGTTGAAGCTACCGAGTGCATTGGCATAGGCCGTGGTCAGGGTTCCATCTTTACGGAACTGATCGGTGCCGATGACCGCGGTTGAAATCGGTATGCCGGTATTGGTGAATTGCGTCATCCCGGCGCGATTATTGGCCCACTGAATCCCCAAATTCAGCCCGTCGGCGTCCTGAATCTCAGCGATGATCGCCTCTACCAGTACCTGAGGCCGACGAATATCCAATTGGTTAATCACCTGCTCCAGGTCCCGCATGATATCGGGCGGCGCGGTGATGATCAGTGAGTTGGTCTGATCATGGGCGCGCACCGTCACCTCTTTGCCCTGAATCATGATCGTGCGTCCACCAGAGCTGTTGGTTGAACCAAACGCAGAACCAAACCCCATACTGGAGCTGGATGATGACGACGATGATGATGAGGAAGATGACGAGTTGGAGGAATTATTAGACGAACTGAGATTACCGTTGCTGTTGGTGCTGCTGCCTGAACGCGAAGAAGACGAATTGTTCGACGATGAATTGCGACTCCCGCTGGTTCCGTTACCGGCCAGCACTTCGATCAGATCTAACGCTTTGGCGTACTTGAGGTAGATAACTTTGGTGCCGCCCTGCACCACCTGTTTGCGATCCAGCTGTCGGATCATCTCTACCGCGCGCTGACGGGCATTTTCTTCACCACTGACCACCACCGAGTTGGTGCGGCTATCTGCCACCACATTCGCCAGCATGGTGCTGGGCAACGAATTCTTCTCATCTGTTTTGTTGAGATCGTTCACCAGTTTGGCCACATCGTCCGCTGATGCGTAGGCCAACGGCACGGTGATCATTTCACGATCGCCGGTTTTATCCACGGTATTAACGATATCTACCAACCGTTTGATAACCGCCGCACGTCCGGTCATCAGCAATACGTTGGACGGCTCATAATGCACCACCGTACCGGCACCGGCATTATCATTAAGCTGACGCAGTAATGGCGCCAAATCGCGGGCGGCCACATTATTGAGCGGCACCACACGGGTTACCAGTTCATCACCCACACCGGGCTGTTCGTTATTCGCCAGCGGAATGGACGACGATTTGGCATCTTTAGAACGGATGACTTTCAACACTCCGTTATCCATCGGCACGACTGAAAAGCCATAAACATCCAGTACACTGAGGAAAAACTGGTAGTACTGATCTTCGTTCATCATGTCATAACTGCGCACACTGATCGTGCCGCGCACCGTTGGGTCAATAATCACCGTTTTGTTCAGGTTCTTACTGACCGTATTGATGAACTCCTGAATATCGGTTCCTTTAAAACTGGCTGAAAATTCAGCGGCCCAGCCACACGGCGAGCCAAGCAGGAGAACGGTTAGCCCCAGCCACCCCAAGCTTTTTTTTATCCCTTTGCCAAGCACGTTACTCGTCTCCCCCAAATTCCATATAAATATCCTGACGCTGCCCATCCCGCTCAATCGTCAGGGTAAAGTTATGCACATCAGCCATACGTTCCATGGCCTTTTTAGCCTGCTCTTCGTCACGCAAATCCAAGCCATTCAGGGCAACGGCCATATCGTTATCCTGAAGTCCAACACGGTAGAACGAGTCGCTTTTCGGACCTGGATTCAACCGGTATCCTTGCAGTTTGTTGCTGTTCATCACCGGCGAGAACGACACGTAATCACTCATGGCGGTAGAAGCACGCTGTTGAAGCTGCTCACTTACCTGCGCGCCGGGTACACCGTCCGCGCCGTTCTCCTCCTGACCATACAACCCCAGCACCTCATAACGCCCCTGATACTGCAACACCACTTTATCCGGCTGGATTGACACGATTTTGGCGTTATAACCGGGGACCTCTTCATTGACGCCGCGACTAAACTGCTCATTGTCTTTGCTAATGATGGCGATCGAGCGGGACGCATCGTCGCCAGCCATCACGCCAGTCAGCGAAAGATTCAGCGTAGAGGGGGGAAGATTGCTCATTTGCGACGCATCCAATGCGCCCGAGCGATTTTTTTCGGGAGAAACGCCGAACAGCGTGAAGTCATTCAGGGTAACAGGCTGCTGCCGGGCTTGAGCCGGGGTGATCTGCACACTGGCAACCGGTGTATTCTCCGGCAAACCGATGCGCCAGAAAATCATCGCCAGTTGCTGACAAAAGAGCAGCATCAACAGATAAAACAAAATCCGTCTGATAGCAGACGGAGATAACGGTGGCAGTGTCGAGATATTCATCTGCAAACATTATCCCTATGTGTTCGCCGATTATCCTTGCCACGTTCGTAAACGTGGAATAAGGGCCATACAGCGCCATGTTTAACGGCATGGCATCCATTTAGAAATGGATGCGGCTTCTGAAAAACAGCGCTTCTGCGTTGGTTGTCGTTTTAATACCTGCAGGCCGGATATCACCGATACAGGTAACGATATGTGTTCAAACTGATTTGCCGGAAAAGCGACACGGCAGCATGATGATATTCATGTTTTGCGCATTTTTTACGCATTTTTCATCATCACACCGTGCTTATGCGACACCTGTCTACTGTCGTGTTGCTGGCTGACAGGCATCCTGTTTCCTGTTATGCCAGGCGAGTGACACGCCGTACCGTCATGCCGGGTCGCGCTAAAACCGTCAACAATATAACCCAGGTTAATGACAAGACAATCCTCCAGTCAGCAACCATTTTCCTACCCTGTTCCAGTCACTACTCGATATCATTGGCCATACCAGTATTACCGAAGTTTCTTAAACACGTAGAAATATTCTGTCTTGTAAAAGAATCGTATTTTATTGACAGACTCATTTCATGTCATGACTAAGATTGCTGACTGATACAAAAATACAATTTTTCTGCAGAAGAAAACTTTTATCGCCAATGACGCCTCGTCTGTTATCTAAAAAAACGATCGTCTAAGGGATATATCTTCCGCTAAGCAGTTGATGAACCACTCTATTGCCCTCGGCGTGCTCCCTGCCATCGGGCCATCCCCCAAATACGTCAGATTATTTAATCACCTGACGTCATTTAGGTTTCCTATACTGTCTCTGCTGCCTGTGATTCTTTTATGTACAAAAAAAGAAACAACACAAACATGATAGTAAAACACCGTTTCATTAAAACATATTCCTGCTTTTTTTTTGCGACCAGCCTCAAATTTTTACCGGCATTAATGAGCAGCGTAATAGAATGTTGTTGAAATGGCATTCAGGTCACATAACTGGGATGAAGCGTTGATTATTCCTTTTCATTCCCGGGAAAATAAGGCATCCGCATTCCTGCCAAGGTCTGTCAGATGGACTCACAAAAGAGCGTCAGGCTGCATAACCGTTGAGGTAAGACGTGAAACATACACCGGAAGTAACATCATCGACCCAGGCCACATCGACCCAAACAGGCTACCGTATTCCCGGTTACTTGCTGGCAGTTTACGCGCTGCTGCTGTTCACGCTGGGGTGGTTTGGTCATCAGCACTGGGCGGACATTCACTCGCCATCAATGCCCATCGCAGCGATCGCCGCTTCACCAGCGCCTTCACCGGTTCTTGCAACGCCTCTCCATGACAAGCCGACCGAGGCTACCGCGTCGCTTCCGACACAGACAGCCGTGAATCATCAGGGCACCCCGGCTGAACCGACAGATACCGCAGGAGAAGCGAAAGCGCAACAACCGGCAGCCCATTGGCAAACCGCTCAACCCGGCGAACTCCCCTCTATCGCCTTCAGCGCCCACGTCTACACTTCTGACCCAGACAAACGCAGCGTCACCCTGAACGGAGAGCGTTATCGGGAAGGCGACACCCCGTATCCAGGGCTAATTATCGAGCAGATTGAACAGGATATGGTGATCTTCAGCTTCGATGGCGAGCCGTTTATTCTGGATTCATTGCAGGATTGGCCGGGCGGGAAACCAGGAAGCGACGCCGGCGAAGATGCCGTGCCGAAAACAACGTCGAAACCGGAAAAAACCATCAGAACCACGAAAAAATAATGCAGCAACTGCACGTCAGGCAGTTGCTTGCCTCATCAGCGGACGGTACGCATGGTGTCAAGGAATGGGGTCATCGTGCGGTTGAACGACGAGCACTGTGTGGCTTTAGGCGTACCGTCTTTCAGCAGCCCCTGATACAGGTTTTCACTCAGTTGCGGCAAGGTTTGATAGCGGGTCGTATCCCAGCCTTTTTGCGCTGCCACTTTCATTGCCGTTTTCAGAATCACGCTGTCATCCGGCAAATCGCTACGCTCACACTGCACACGCAGGTATTTACTGGCCGCCACCAATGACGCCAGTTGGCTGATTTGTTCATTAACCGACAGGCTGGTTGTACTGCGAGACGCCGTGTTTTTCACCGGCGCGGACGTTTGACAGGCCGCCAGACTCAGACAACAGACACCGAAAAGCACCACTTTTAACGAAGATACATGCATGACTCAACTCGTCTTATTGATTAAGTTCCATCTCTGGGATGCCCGACATGGGCATCCGCCTAGCAAACCATTATCCCTTTGTCGCCACAAGCGGCGACAAAGGACGGCGTGATCAAACCATCAGAAAAATATTTCTGCAAGCCTGGCCGACAGGCTTATCCCCCTTTCTTATTGCCGGACAACGCGTTAACGGTGGGCAATATGCCATCGGCACGGAACATGGCTTTGATGCCACGCACCGCCTGACGAATACGATCCTGATTTTCGATCAAGGCAAAACGCACATGCGTATCGCCGTAATCACCGAATCCGATACCGGGAGAGACACACACTTTTGCCTCTGCCAGTAGCCGCTTGGCGAACTCCAGCGATCCTAAATGTGCGTACGCATCCGGGATTTTCGCCCAGACATACATTGAGGCTTTCGGCTCATCCACCATCCAACCCGCTTCATGCAGACCGCGCACCAGCACATTGCGGCGCTGACGATACTGCTCGGCAATATCGCGCACACATTGCTGATCGCCTTCCAGCGCAGCGATTGCCGCTACCTGTAACGGCGTGAACGTGCCATAGTCGTGATAACTCTTGATTCGCGCCAGTGCACTCACCAGCTCCGGGTTACCCACCATGAAACCGATACGCCAGCCTGCCATGTTGTAGCTTTTTGATAGCGTAAAGAACTCTACCGCTATCTCTTTGGCACCGGGAACCTGCATGATCGACGGTGCTTTCCAGCCATCGTAAACGATATCGGCATACGCCAGATCGTGTACCACCAGCACCCCATACTGTTTGGCCAACGCCACAACCCGCTCAAAGAAATCCAGCTCAACACACTGCGCCGTCGGGTTAGACGGAAAACCTAAAATCATCATTTTAGGTTTAGGAATACTTTCACGAATTGCACGCTCCAGCTCGTTGAAGAAATCAATACCCTCGATCAACGGCACTGAGCGGACCTGCGCACCGGCAATAACCGCACCATAAATATGAATCGGATAACTGGGGTTCGGCACCAGCACGGTGTCACCGTGATCCAACGTCGCCAGCATCAAATGCGCCAGCCCTTCTTTGGAACCGATTGTGACTATCGCTTCACTTTCGGGATCAATCTCGACCTGATAACGCTCGGCATACCAGTTGGAAATCGCCCGACGCAACCGCGGGATACCCCGTGATGTGGAATAACCGTGGGTATCTTCGCGCTGGGCCACCGTGCACAGTTTCTCAACAATATGCGGTGGTGTCGGGCCATCTGGATTGCCCATACTGAAATCAATAATGTCCTCGCCGCGACGACGCGCAGCCATTTTCAATTCAGCGGTAATATTAAAAACGTAAGGCGGGAGACGATCGATGCGCGCAAAATGGCGCTGAGAAGTAGAATCAGCCATAGAATCCTCAGGATAACGTGAGCGCCCGGACCGTCCGAGCGACGCAGGCCCGTGAGACGGGCCGTTATTCACCCTATCCCAGTTAACCTATTGCTGTCGATAGCGACAGATAATTATTTTTTGCCTAGCGCTGGACTGATTTATCCGGCGATTTTTTCGGCTATTACCGTTCAACGTCCCCCATCTCGACGATACTCACCACTGATGAGTATTGGACACGCCAACGCCATCGACACCCGCAGTATAGCTTTTTCCTATGAAAGACTGCGGCAACGCACTTTCACCCGGTCAGGGAAATCAGTATCTTTATGCGCGGTTACGACGCGCGACAATCTTTGCTCCTGATGCCTCTGACTGCCGCTGGCAGAACTGCCCGTCCGATTCCTAAAATTTTCCCACACGCCTGAAGCCGTCGTGTCTCCAGTACGGCAATACGGCGTTATGACATGATTGATTTTGCCCGACACCATTAAGGAGTGTTGTCATGCAGCGCATGGTTTATGTTGATGGTCAGTATCTGCCGGAATCCCAGGCTACCATTTCGGTGTTCGATCGTGGTTTTCTGTTTGCTGATGCAGTGTATGAAGTGACATCGGTGATTAACGGCGGATTGGTCGACATGGATGCACATCTGGTGCGGCTACAGCGCTCTTGTCGCGAGCTTTCCCTGTCGCTGCCCGTGTCGAATGATGACCTGAAAACCATCCACCAACAGTTGATCGAACGAAATCACCTAGAGGAAGGCTCAATTTACCTTCAGCTCAGCCGCGGCAATGGCGGTGATCGCGATTTCTACTTTCCGTCGGCGGATGTCAAACCAACGCTGGTGTTATTCACCCAGGCTCGCCCCATTATTGCCCACCCCAAAGCGGAAACCGGGCTCTCGGTGGTGACCTGTCCGGATATTCGCTGGCATCGCCGCGACATTAAAACGGTCAGTTTACTGGCAGCCTGTATGGCTAAAGAGTATGCACATGCCCATCAGGCAGATGATGCCCTACTCGTTGAAAACGGCTTCGTCACCGAAGGCACCTCCTGCAACTGTTACATCGTGCTGGATGACAATACCGTGGTTACTCGTCCGTTGAGTCACGATATCCTGCACGGTATTACTCGACAGTCACTGCTTGCGCTGGCAGAACAGCAGCAGATCAAGGTAGAAGAACGGCCATTCACACCGGAAGAAGCCTGGCAGGCGCGGGAAATATTTATCACTTCAGCCACATCGTTCGTGTTACCGGTGGTGAACATCGATGGTCGGCAGGTCGGCGACGGCAAGCCAGGGCCTGTCACTCGCCGCCTGCGTGATATCTACATCGCGATGGCGCACGCCCAAACCCGTTAACAGCTCCCGATTCGTCCGAAAAACCGGCCCCCGACGTAAGCGGGGAACCGGTTTGTCACGATGACAACAAGGAGACGGTGGTGCGATGCCGTCTCTCTATTGTTTCCTTGCTGCCCGCCGCTTTACTGTCTGGGTAACGGCAACGCTTCTGTTTGCAGCGAGGAAATATCCACGTTGCTTTCCAGTACCATTTTTTGCGGCACGGCCAGTGGAATATTTTCGGCTCTCAGGCGTTTGATGATGTCGAACAACAGGTCACTCTTGGCTGACGATACCATGCGTGGACTACCGACATACCCGGTGACACTGAGCACCATACCGTTTGGCGTCAACTGGCTGAACATGACAGACGGTGCCGGGGTGTCCAGAATTTTTTCATGTTCGTGGTAGGCATCCAACAGAATGCCCCTGACCATTTCCGGATCAATATCCAGCGGGAAAGTGAGCGCCAGCGTGGCGACACCGTGTGGATTCCCCATCGTAATATTGCGGACATTCTGCGAAATGAACTGGGAGTTAGGCACAATCACGGTGGAACGATCTCCCAACTGAATTTCCGTCGCACGCACATTAATACGCCGAATATCCCCTTCAACACCACTGATGTTGACCAAATCCCCCACTTTGACCGGCCGCTCTGTCAGCAGGATCAACCCGGAAATAAAGTTCTTCACAATTTCCTGCAAACCGAACCCGATACCGACGGACAACGCACTGACAATCCAGGCCAGCTTGCTCCATTCGATGCCAAGCGTCGCCAGTGTCAGCAAAATAATCAGGATGTAACCGATATTGGAATACAACGTCACCAGTGAGGCCTTGATACCGGCTTCCAGCATCGTTTTCGGGAAAAAATCATGCTCCAGCCAACGGCGAGACACCCGCAGGCTATAAATACCGATCACCAGCAGGATAATGGCATTGACCAAGTGGGCAGGTACGATGCTGATAGACTCCAGGCCTTTGCCGCCCCAGATTTCAACGACTTTCTGCACCAGTTCAACCGGAGTCGTGGAGCCAAAGGTGCCATTCATCAATGCCACAATCGCCATCAAAATCAGCATGACTTTCAACGCGGCGGACAAAATAGTCGCCGCCTGATCCAGATGACGATCATCCAGATTCAGTGTTCGCTTAATCTGTCGGCCACAGGCGAATGCGGGTGAAAACACGCTCTCGCACACATCTTCCACAAAGGTCGTCATCAGATACAACAGCGATAACACCATGCCAACCCAGACCAGCTCATACGTCAGGAACCGAGCCAGCGAGATATAGCCAATCAACAGCGACACCAACACCGCCAGCGTCGTCAATAACACAGCCAGATGAATCAAACCTGCCAGCGTAGAGCGAGCCTCTGGCGTTTCACCGGCCTCAACCATACGTCGCCGAATCTGATCGCTACGTAAGGCAATGGCTCCAAACGCCAGCGCCAGAAACAGTGACGACAGGCCATTGCCTACGACCGTCACTCCCACAGAAATACCGCTAACGGTGTTAATCTGCTCAATCACACCAAAAATAACGATAAAGCTGGTGGCAATAATAGAGAATGGCTCCATCGCCTTCGCCACCGGGTTAGCCATCGCCGGTAATCGCCACGATGGGCGTTTATTGGAAAGAAAAGCCCGTCCGAGCGCGGAAATCATCGAGCAGAACACAACCAGCCGCACCAATCCTTCCAGGAATCCTTCAGCACGATCGGTCACATCGCCATGACGGGTGAACACATAATCCACCAACAGAATGGCCAGCCCCATCGTCAGCACCGTGGAAAACACCACTGCGATAGCCAGGAAACTGCGTCTCAGGCGACCTTCCGGTAAAAGATGAATCCCCGCGCGTGCCAGATATTTCTCCAGCAGCTTTCGGCCGACCGTACCCAGCGCTATCGCCAGAAACAGGAAAAACGCCGAACCATAACGCCATTCTGGCTGCCAGGCGGCGCTAAATGCTTCACCCAGGTCATCTCTCAAGTCGGATAAACGCTCCACGTCTTCTTGCAACGGCTTGACAATAGGTGACCAAAATCGGCTGCCCAGAATACTACCGGAATTGAGCGCCAACTGACTTTTCAGCACATTGCGGCGCAATGCCAGAATCTGCGTCGACAGGTTCTCAGCACCGGTTTTTATCGACTGAACCTGATTGGCCTGTGTATCCAGCTTTTGTTTTTGTTGATTAAGCGAAGCGCGTTTACGCGTCACCTCCGCCGTTTCACTCACCGCGGCCTGCGGCGCAGGCGCTGGCCCTAGTACGTCCAGTTGGGCCTGTAGCTGCGCACGCATCGGTGCAATGACACCCGCGAGCTTATCCGCACTTGCCACCAATTCCAGCGTGGTATCGTTGAGCGCGTTGAGCTTAGCGTCAGTGGTCGTGCCGGAGACCTGTTGTTTGATACCATCGAGCTGTTTTTGCAACTTCACCAGTTCGGTATCCACATTCACTTTTTCTACGGCATCCCCCTGCCCATCTGATACCGGGTCTGTCGCCGCCATACTCACTGAACTGAAGGCAAACAACGCCATCAGCAGCATCATTCCGTAAACCTCGAATAACCTTTTACGCATACACTCAATGTACCCTTGATACTGTCGACAGCCGGTACAGCACACCTGATACCAGTTGCCTATAAAATAAAAACCCACGTCACTCTGCAGGCAGGTGGCTACTAACTTACTCAGCAATGAAGGTAAAACTCAAACAGATATCGCCGAAACTGCTCAACGTGCGAGACCGCTTCCGATATGCTGACGTGATTTGCAACAATAACAAGGGATAATACAACAGTTGTTCAGGGATTCGCCGACCGACCCGAATCGCACGCCAATTCATTGACTCATCAGTGATGCCCGGTATAATCCAGCCCACATCGCCAAGCGACTGTATCCCATCAAGGCGCCCTTAGCTCAGTTGGATAGAGCAACGGCCTTCTAAGCCGTAGGTCACAGGTTCGAATCCTGTAGGGCGTACCATACAAACCCATCAGTTACATCAACTGTAGTGATCAAGTAAAACTGTCCACGGTTTTATCGTTTTCCCAGTACAACTCTTCAGCTTCGCTTCGGTGACAGCGAACCGCCAAAAGTTGGGCAGGCAAGCGCCATCGTGGATGGTGTCATCTGAAGTGGATGCTGCCCTCTGAATTTTTAGCGGGATCGGTCGGCTGCCAGAGCGTGCAGCCGGGCTAAAATCGGTGGTGACTGAAGAACATCGGCGGGCGAATATTCACTCCACGCCCTGCTCTTCCTTCGTTTTCAGCTCTCCCCTCTATTCTTTTTCCGCAAAACGCATCGCCAGCCATTGTGCCTGCTGCTGCATCACTAGCACCTGGCTGTCCTGCTCGCGCCACTGAATATCTCCCTGACTAAGGCAGCGCCTGAGCTGCTCCAGTGAGGCCACCTGAAAACAGAGTGCCACCATTTTCGCGGGTGCCTGCGCAGCGACAGGTGGCAGCGCGAACTCCAGGCTTGCCTGCTGATGCGTGATAATACGCAGACAGCAGGTTCCTGAATCAAGCACATAGCCGCCGTTGTCCTCCGCGCGAGCCTCTGTACTGAATAACTGACGATACAGCGCCAGTGTCTGTTCAGGCTGAGGCGAGGCAATAACGAACGCGGACAGCGCCTGCACGCCATTCGGATGTACTTGCCAGGCGGGCTGCCAGACGGCTTGCGGCGTCTGGTGTTCGCAGAAAAAACTGAATCCGTACTCCACGGCACTGGCGCGGATCCGCGAGATACAGAACCGCGCCTCAGTCTGACTGCCGTCTGGCAGTATCACCGGGCGAAAGAAGCGGGTCGGCGGTTCGCCATCGAGTTGACATTGCTGGAGGTGCTGCCATACCGCATGCGCATCCCGGGTTTTCCAGACCAGCCCGGCAAGGCCTGGAGCAACGCTCCATAAACCTCGCGAGTCTGTCTGCCTGGCGGGCTCATAGCCTAAAAGCTCCAGATAGTTATCGGCAAATATGGCCAGATGGTTGCTGGAGCCCATCGAATGATGTCCCCGCGTACTGAGCTGAAATCCCATCCGCTGAAACAGGCATTGCGCCTGATCCAGCTCTTCATCGACATTAATCACCGCGTGATCGATAACCGGGGTAATCGGCATGGTGTATTCCTTCTGTTCTTTTTATTGATCCTGTCAGGCGGCACGACCGCCAAAATAGAGCTCGCGCATACGAGGGTCGTCCAGCAGATCCCGCGCACTGCCCTCCATCGCTACTTTCCCCAGCGCCAGCACATAAGCCCGGTCGGAAATGTGCAGTGCCTCCATGGCGTTCTGCTCGACCATCAAAATGGTCACTTTTTCCTTGCGGCGAATGGTTTGTATGGCGCTAAACACTTCCGTCAGCATTTTCGGTGACAGCCCGGCCGACGGTTCATCAAGCAGCAGTACCGCCGGTTCAGGCATCAGTGCGCGGGCGAGCGCGAGTATTTGTCGCTCGCCACCGGAAAGCGCGGACGCGGGGGATTGCCACTTTTTATGTAACACCGGGTAATGTTCCGCCAGTTGCGCCATCCGCTGCTTACGCTGGCCGGGCGCTAAAAACTGTCCCCCGGTTTGCAGGTTTTCTGCCACGGTCAGGGTGTTGAAGACATTGTCCAGTTGCGGGACAAACCCGAGTGCGCATTCACGGATTTTCCGGTGCACAGGAATGTTGGCCGTGTCCTGTCCATTGATTTCAACCCGTCCTTCGCGCGGGGAGACAAAACCGGCAATCGATTTCAACAAGGTGGATTTGCCACAGCCATTTGGCCCCAGCAGCGTCACAATTTCCGCCTGTTTAACATGCAATGAAATACCATGCAGAATATCAATCCCCGGGGTATAACCGGCAACCACGTTTTCGAGGGTAATCATACCGCCTCCTGCAATGTTGCGGTGCTGTGCCCGAGGTAGGCCTCCAGCACCTGCTGGTTCTGCGCCAGTTCGCTCGGGTGGCAACTGGCGACAATCTGCCCGCGATCCAACACAATGCAGCGCTGACACAAGGTGTTAATAAAGTGCATGTCGTGCTCGATAACCAAAAGCGAAATGCCCTGACGACTCAGGTTGACCAGCGTTTCCACCAGTTCCTGGCGTAATTTCGGGTGCACGCCCGCCATAGGCTCATCCAGCATCAGTAGCGTCGGTTTGCCCATCAACGCGCAGGCAATGCCCAGTAATTTCTTCTGTCCGCCGGAAAGCGCCGCAGCAGGCAGGTCTTTCACTTTGGTTAACAACAAGGTGTCGAGTAATTCGCTGGCGCGGACTCGGTCTTCCTGTTCGACTTTACGCCCGGAAGCCAGCCCCAGCAGACCGTTGAATAACCCGTGCTGACGAGTACCCGCCGCCATCACGACTTCCATCACGCTCATTTTTTCCGGCATGACGGGAAGCTGGAAGGTGCGCGCAATGCCTGCCTGGATAATCCGGTGACTGGGCTGGCAAGCAATAGCGCGGCCATCAAATGTGATGCTACCGCCATCCGGTCGGGTAAAACCGGAAATGGTGTTGAGCAGCGTGCTTTTACCGGAACCATTCGGCCCCAGCAGGCCAAGAATTTCGCCCTTTTCCAGCGTAAATGATACGGATGTCAGTACCTGGTTGCCGCCAAAGGCTTTGCTGACATCAGCCACTTCAAGCAAACGGCTCATGATAACGTCCTTAATTTTTCAGGTAACAGGCCGCCCGGCCGGGTGAGCAGGCACAGCAATAAAGCCAGACCGACCAACCCCAGACGCAAAGCGCCAGTCAGGTCTGAGCTGATATGGAAATAATCTTTTGCGAAGGGGATAAAGTTATACAGCCCTTCTACCAACAACACGCCCAGCAGCACGCCGCGCACATTGCCAATGCCGCCTATCATCACCATGCTCCAGATAAGAAAGGTTTCCGAAGAGAGCAAATAATCCGGGCTGACATAGTCGGTGTACCAGGCCAGTAACATACCGGCCAGACAGCACATCACCGCGCTACTCATTAACGCCCGGCATTTCAGCCATAGCAGCGCATAGCCCATACAGATAGCCAATTGAGGTTGCTCGCGCATCAGGCGTAGCGCCCGGCCAAACCGGCTGGTGCCGATCCGCAGGCTGGCAAGCGTAGCGATGATGACGCAAAGCAGGATAATGACCGCAAAGATGCGCGTATCGGCGACGGTATCGCCGGTTGACCAGGGTGCGGACAACCCGCCAATCCCCTGCGCGCCACCCGTCAGACGGTCCTCATTGACGACCGCAATACGGATGATTTCAGCCAGCGCCAGCGTGGCGATACCCCAGTAATCTGCTGTGAGCTGGCGGCCCAACAACGTCATCAACGCGCTGATAACAAGGGCACACAGTAATCCAGCCGGGATCACCAGCCACAGCGGCAACCCAAAATGGCTTCCCAGACCGATGGCATAAGCGCCGGTTCCGACAAACACGATATGACCGAAATTCAGCAAACCGGCGTAACCAGCCTGTAAATTCAAGGCTAGCGCGACGATGGCGTAGATCCCGCCAAGGCAAAGGATATGCAGTAAAAACTCAGACACGGCGGACCTCCCGGTTAAACAGGCCATAAGGACGCAGCAACAGCGCCAGCAGCAAAATCACAAATGATGAGGCATTCACCCAGGTGACCGGGATAAACAATAAGTCACCGCCGAACAGCCAGCTCCAGTCGATGTTGGTAACGAGGGTTTCGGTTGCCGCGATAAGAAGTGCGCCAAAAATAGCGCCCATTGGGTTTCCCAGCCCGCCGAGAATGGCGGCAGCGAGTACCGGCAACATCAGATCATTGCCCTGATTAACCCATGCGCTGGCGTTCATCGCCAGCATGCTGCCGCCCACAGCGGCCAGCATGCCGGCCACCAGATTGACGTTGTGGATAATGGCACTGGCATTCAACCCAGAGGCTGCCGCCAGATCCCGGTTACTGGCCAGCGCACGGATAGCGCGACCTTGCGGCGTGCGAAAAAGCAGCAGACTGAACATCACCACCAACGAAATCGTGACGCCAAGACTCCAGAGTTCGTCGGTCGAGATACGTGTGTCCCCCACCAGCAAGAGTTCGCCCACTGGCAGTGAATAATTCACCGGGGCCGATCCTTCAACCCCGAGAACCAGTGCAATCAGCACCATCGATACCGCCAACGAGCCAATCATGGCGTTAGCGGTGCCGCGTTTTAGCAGCGGCTGGTACACCCAGTGATGCAACATCATGGAAAGCATGCCGCAGACCATTGCCGAAAACACGATTGCCATAGACAACGGCATGCCAAGACGAAGCCCGGCGGCGGTAATAAATGAACCGACCATGGCATATTGCATATGGGCGATATTGGCGAACCGTACCAGCCCGTACACCAGGCTTAATCCCAGCGCGACCAGCGACAAATCCGCCGTGCGAATCAATGTATCAATCAAAAACTGCAGCATGGTGTTTCCCCGATGATGTAGCGTGAACTGGCAAGATAAAGCGGATCGTTACCGGGGAACCGGTACGCCATTAAACGCGTTCACTTTCAGGTATGGCTGGGACTGACGCTGGTTGTCGGCATCCAGATTTAATGTGCCGGTAATACCCGTAAAGCCAGGCGCAACGGTTTTCATTGCCGCGATCATCGCTGCCGGATCGGCACTGTGTGCTTTATCAATCGCTGCCGCCGCCAGCATCACGCTATCCCAGGCATAGCTGCCGTACACGGAGCGAGGCTTCTCATGGAATTTTTTCTGGTACAGCTCAGCATAATTTGCGCCGTTGCCGCTCGCCGCTTGCTGGTCAATACCCGCGACTTCCATACCCACCTGTCCGTTGGTGTACTGCGCCGGAGAACCTTCAATGGCCATAGTTAAATACATGCCATACCAGGGCGTTTTATTCAGCCCCAGTTCCCAGGCCTCACGGTTGAGCACAATGGCATCCTGTCCGTAACTGGTATAGACATAGGCTTGTGGATGAGCGCGGGAGATTTGTTCCAACTCGCGGCGATAAGAAGGCTGACCGCTGGTATAGAGCACTTTGGCGACCACCTTACCACCCGCTTTTTCAAACGCTTTGGTGAACTGCTCCGCCATCCCCTGCCCGTACGCCCCATCCGGTGCGATAAAGGCGACGCTGCTGTAACCGAGCTGGCGCACATCTTGTGCCGAGAAGCTCGCGGAAAGGGAATCCAGGCCAATAACGCTCCAGGACGTCGCACCGATTTTACGGATATCGGTGCTGGTGCCGGAAATATTGATGTGCAGCAGATTGTTCTTCACCAGATATTGCCCAACCGGAATGGTGACGCTGGAGGAAAAACTGCCCACCACTAACGGCACATGGTTAACCTGAGTTAGCTTGCGTACAGCATTCAGGCCGGTTACCGGGCTTTCAGCGGAATCTTCCACGATCACATGTAATGGCTGACCGTTGACGCCGCCCTGGGCATTGACCTGTTCAACCGCCAGTTCAATACCACGACGCTGATCTTCGCCAATGCTGGCGCTGGTGCCAGTTAGGGGCAAAATCGCACCAATATTCACATCGGCCTGCGCCGTATGCGCCAGACCTAACAACGTCATACCTGCCAGTGTTGACAGCGCCATACCCTGCCCAAAACGATTTTTCATGTTGGTTCTCCGGTTTGCTGTTACCGACTTCTGAGGCCGGTGTTTTGTCGCCTGTGCAGACGTGCACAAGCCTGCCTGGTCATGCCAAAAAAGTGCGCACCAAAGTGAATATATAAGTGCATACACTTATGCATTAAGCAAAGACGATGCCAGAAAGCCAGGCTGTTCCCGACAGCACGTGCTTATTTCAGGCAAGACAAATGCAAATTCCCGAATAAATACAAGGAAATCTAAAATAATAAAAATCGCACAGTAAAACTTTCACTTTCTTTTTTTATTGTGATTGATAAAAACGTCTGCATACAAAAGTGAAGTCACGTTGATTCATTTTGGTGCAATGCTGCCGTAAAATGGTGCGAAAAAATCACCACAAAAAGAAATAAGATAGAAAACACTTATGAATCAGTGTTTTTTAAATAAAGCAGAAGTGTATTCACTTTTGTGTTGAGTTGTTTTTTTCGCTGTGTTATCTATAAAAACATTACGTGAAATAACCTGTACAGCATTTTTATTTTCGTGCTGAGCATGCGGTAAATAAGGGGATAATGTGGTTGCCATTAAAAAGAAATCCCGTAGCGCTGACAGTGTGGAAAAGGTCTACGAGAAAGTGAAAGGCCTGGCGATTGATTACCACTTTCGTCCCGGCGAACGGGTGAATGAAGTGGAGCTTGCGGCACAACTGGGCGTCTCGCGCACCCCAGTACGGGAAGCGCTGAACCGTCTGGCAAAAGATGGCTTTATGAACTTTGTACCCAACCGGGGTTTTTACTCCCGCGACCTGACGCCGGAGGGTGTCCGCGAGCTGTATGAAGTGCGAATGGTGATAGAACAATCCACCTTTCGTTTCGCCTGCCTGCGGGCAACCGATGAAGAGATCGCCGCGACCACGGCTATCTGGGAGGAAGTGAGCCAGCATCGCCCGGCGCAAACCGAGCAGGACTGGGCGAAGATCGCGGAAATCGACGAACGTTTCCACATGGAGATAGCCCGTATTTCCCATAACGGTCGGCTCTATGAAATGCTCGATAGCCTGAATTCGCTCAGCCGCTTTTTCCGACGTATCGATCTCGAAACGCCTGTGCGCAGGAATAATGCTTATGACGAACATGTCGACATTATCGCGGCATTACGTCAGCGGGATATAGAAAAAGGCGTGGTGCTGATTGAGCAACATATTTCATTAAGCGCCGAGCACGCGGTTGAAGTGACAAAAGAAGGGCTGGCCAGAATCTATTTTGGCAAACCCTGAGCCACTCTTTTTCGTTAAAAAAACACAATAATGTAATCCGCTACCAGAAGGCATTATGCGTTCTGGTCATCCATTCACAGCGTCATGCTGCGGCATTGTGCCGGGAAAATGCAGAGGAAATATGCGCGCCATTCCCGAAGAGATTATTCAACAGGCGATTATCTGGCGGCGTGAGATCCACGCGCACCCGGAGATTGGCTTACAAGAATTTAATACTTCCGCGAAAATCAGCAGCCTGCTGCGCGAATATGATCTTGAAGTGCATACCGGTATCGCGGGTACTGGCGTGGTTGGCGTGCTTCGCCATGGTGAGGGCCCGGCGATAGCCCTGCGCGCTGATATTGACGCACTCCCCATCCAGGAAAATAACGCCGTTGCCTGGTGCTCAACCTCGGCAGGCACGATGCACGCCTGTGGGCATGACGGGCATACCGCTATTCTTCTGGGGGCGGCACGCTATCTCAGCCAGACCCGAGCGTTCAACGGTACGGTGTACTTTATTTTTCAGCCTGCGGAAGAGAATGCCGGTGGCGGGCGTTTGATGGTGGAAGAAGGGATCTTTACGCGCTTCCCTGTTTCTGCAGTTTATGCGCTGCACAACTGGCCGGGGTTGCCGGTAGGCGAAGTGGCCGTTAGCGCAGGCCCGATGATGGCTTCGCAGGACAATTTTTTTATCACGCTGACTGGCGTGGGATGCCATGCGGCGATGCCGGAAAAAGGAGCCGATCCGGTGCTGGCCGGTGCGCACCTGATTACCGCATTGCAAACGATCACGACGCGCCGCCTCTCTCCGCTGGACAGCGCCGTGATCAGCGTGACGCAACTGCAGGCTGGAGAAGCGATCAATGTCGTTCCGCAGACAATGCACGTGTCCGGCACGTTGCGTTGCCTCAGTCAGGCCGCCAGAGCGCGTTGCCAGACCCTGATGGCGGAGTATGTCGAACAGCTCACCCAGCCGTTTGGCGTTACGGGCAGCATTCGCTGGGAATACGGTTACCCGGTCACGGTCAACCATGTGCAACAGGCCAAAATGCTGGCGGATGCCGCACGCCACGTCCCCGGGATCACGCAGGTCCACACGCAGTTATCGCCATCCATGGCAGCGGAAGATTTCGCCTATTTTCTGGAGGCCTGTCCGGGCGCTTATCTATGGCTGGGGGCCGATGGCCCAACGCCGGGCGCGACATTACATAACCCGCATTACGATTTTAATGACCAACTTATCGCACCCGGCATCGGTCTTTGGGTATCGCTGGTGGAGAGGTCATTGGGCCCTGTTTCTGTTACTTCCGAGGATTCACTATGAGTCATATCCACTTTATTGGTGCCGGTCAAATGACCGAAGCCATTCTGCGCGCCGCCTTAAAACGCGGTGCATTAAACCCGGATGAAGTCAGCTTATCGGATATTGATCCTGAGCGAATTGAAACGCTGAAAGCGCGCTATCGGTTGAGCAATACCCAAGATTTGCCCAACGCGCTGGCCGCCGCGGATCACATCGTGATAGGGGTTCGCCCGCAGGATGATATTGCCGGTGTCGCACAGCTGATTAAAGCGCATGCGGCACCGCAGGCGTCGGTCATTTCTATTATTGCGGGTGTAACGCTGGCTCAGTTGTCTGCCATGCTGGGCGAGTCGCGCCCGATTACGCGGATCATCCCGAATACGCTGACGGATACCGGGCTGGGCTACAGCGGCGTGGCGTTTAATGCTTATGTCAACAGCGCGTCCGTTATGCCATTCCTCGAAAGTTTCGGCAAGGTGATGGTGCTGGAGGAACGGCTGATTGACGTCTTCACCGGTTTTGCTGTCGCTGGCGTCAACTATGTCTATTACTTTGTCGAAGCGCTGGCTGACGCCGGTGTACTTGCCGGATTAACCCGCACTCAGTCGACGCAGGTAGTGTGGGAAAATCTGGTCGGCGCGGTTGAAATGCTTAAGTTATCCGGACGCCATCCACGCCAACTGATGGATATTAATAACTCTCCGGCGGGAGTCGGCATTAATGGCTTATACGAGTTGAATAAAAGTGATTTCGCTGCTGGCCTGCAAAGCAGTGTTCTGGCTGCGGTACGTCGAACAACAGAACTTTCCGGTCAAAAATAACGCGACTTTTAATAAGGTTGGTCTATGTCAGCAATTGCAACTTCTCAGGCACCTGCCGCTATTGGGCCTTATGTCCAGGGAGGAGTACGCCGTTAATGGCATCAGTGTAACAGTCAGGGCAACTCGCCTTGTTTGGATATGCCTGTATAGCGATTGGTCCAAGCCGCATGAAATAGTTATATAGCGGCTTGAACCAATGTTGAAGCGTATATTATTTCTTTACCGTGTCTTCGAGAAAGAAACGGCCAAGCGGATTCTGGTAGAAACCGTCGATGTTTTTCCGAGTGACATTACGATAAGAGCTATAATAGAGATCGATCCAGTTCACGTCGGCTTTCGCCATTTTTTGCAATTCAATATACATTTGCTCACGTTTTTTCGGATCCATTTCCACCCGCGCAGCCGCCACGAGTGATTTCACCTTGTCATTATTATAACGCGTCATGTAATTCATATTCGTGTCATGACCCAGTACAAAGGTGGTTTTTTGATCCGGGTCGAGAATATCATTGGTCCAGTACATCACCGAAATATCATAGTCGCCCGCTATCAGCATATTCCAGCTTTGGCTCGGATCGACTTTTTGCAGGTTCACTTTCACACCCGCTTTCGCCAGTTGCTGTTGCAGCAGGATAGCGATTTGTTCATCGACTTCATCACCGGCATTCACCAGATAATTCAGCGTGAGGTTAGACGCCCCTGCGGCTTTTAACATCTGCTTAGCTTTCTCTGGATCGTAGGCGCGGCGCAGGTTATCGCTGTAGTGATACAGCGCGCCAGCCGGGATATAGGAGTTCGCCACCTGGCCGTAACCAAAGGTCACAGTTTTCACGATTGCCTCTTTATCGATGGCAAAGTCCAGCGCCTGGCGTACTTCCACTTTACCTAGCACACCGTGCGAGTGGTTGATCAACAGATGATCTTCACGGGTTGATGGATCCAGTTCCACCTTCAGGTTGTTGTCTTTTTGCAGTGAGGCAATACGCGAAAACGGCACCATTAGCGCGGCATCCAACTCACCGGCCTGCACTTTCAGCATACGGGTGTTGTCATCAGGAATAGTCAGCCAGTCCACTTCGTCGAGGCTAACGTTCTTCGCCTGCCAGAAGTTCGGGTTCTTCACCAGCACGATTTTCTCGCCGCGCACCCACTCTTTCACGCTAAACGCGCCAGAACCGACCGGTTTTTCGGCAAATGTCTCCGCCCCTTCGGCCTTCAGCGCTTTTTCCGAAATAACCGACGCATTCGGCAATGCCAGTTGTGACAGGAACGGTGCCGACGGCGATTTCAGCGTGACGATCAGCGTACGTGCATCCGGCGCTTCGGCTTTATCGATAATGCTGTACGAATCGCGCCACAATGAACCGGCATCATCACGAATACGCAGCAGGCTGAACGCGGCATCGCTGGCGCTCAGCGGTGTACCGTCAGAGAATTTGGTGTCGCGAATTTTAAAGGTATAGACCTTGCCGTCCGGCGAAACGGTCCAGCTTTCCGCCACGCCCGGCTCCAGTTTGGTGCCGGTTTTATCCACCCGCACCAGCGGATCAAAGACGTTGGAAAACACCCAGTTGTCGGCGTTTTGCGCCGATTTGATCGGGTCGAACGTGGTGCTGTCTTCGCGACGGCCAATGGTTAATACGCCTGCCGCCTGTGCCATTTCGCTGACCACACTGAGCGCCAGAAAAACGCTGGCCGCCAACAACTTAACATGCTTGTGCTTCATCAAAAGATCTCCTGGTTAAAGGAAAAACAGTCTCATCGCCTGTGTGGGTCAACACACAGGAATATGCGTGATCGGCAATCTGCCGGGTTGGAGGTAACGCGCCAGTGCGACACTGCACTTGCGCATAGGGGCAGCGCGGATGGAAAGCGCAACCTTGTGGAATGGATAATGGGCTGGGCGGTTCGCCACCAAGCGGTGCTGTGGGCAGCGGTTTATCAGGGTCGATTTCCGGAATAGCCGCCACCAGCGCGGCGGTATAGGGGTGGCGCGGCTGAGTAAACACCGCTTCGGACGGTCCTTCTTCGACAATGCGCCCGAGGTACATCACCGCCACGCGATCGCACAGGCGGCGCACAATCGCCAGATCGTGCGCGATAAACAAAATCGCCAGCCCCATCTTTTCACGCAGCTCCATCAGCAGGTTAACGATCTGCCCCTGAATGGAAACGTCCAGCGCCGCCACGCACTCATCTGCCACAATCAACCGGGGTTCGATCGCCAGCGCACGTGCAATACCGGCACGCTGGCACTGCCCGCCGCTAAGCTGGCCAGGTCGAGACTTCGCCTGCTCCGGGCGTAGCCCGACTAACGTCAACAGTTCAGCCACTCGCGCATGCACACCATTGCGCGGCACTTTCTGATGTACACGCAGCACTTCCGCGATGCTGTCGCCGATGGTCTGGCGCGGGTTAAGCGAGGCGAAAGGATCCTGAAAAATCATCGCCGTTTGCAGGCGCAACCGCGCCACGTCACTCTTCAGTCCATGCGTAATACGGTATCCATCGAAGCGCACCTCGCCCGCCGTCACCCGCTCAAGCTGCAATAACGCCCGACCCAGCGTACTTTTGCCGCTACCGGATTCGCCCACCAGACCGAGGGTTTCCCCGGCGTGAATTTTCAGTGTGACGCCATTAACGGCGTGCACCCTCCGCCCGGTGCCAGGCAGGCCGCCGGAAACCGGAAAGGTCACGCTGACATTGTCCGCCTCTAACAACGGCCAGTTTGCTGATGTCGTCATGCGTCCTCCCGCAGGCTAAGGGGTTGTAATGCGTGATGGCAGGCCGCCGCATGTGCCAGTGTGTCGCGCCCCTGCCGCAGCGCAGGCTGCTGCTGACAAGCCGCGCTGGCATGCTGACAACGGGGATGAAAACGGCAACCGGCTGGGAAGTTATCCGCCACTGGAGGCTGGCCGCTGATGGTCATCAGTCTCCCCTGCCCGCCTTCGCTGGCTGGCTGGCAATCAATTAATCCACGGGTGTAAGGATGCAGCGGTTGCGCCAGTACATCGCGCTTACCCCCCACTTCGCACAGCCGCCCGCCGTACATGACAGCAATGCGATCGCAGGTTTGTGCCACCACACCGAGATCGTGGGTGATCATGATCACCGCCAGCCCCAGTTGCTGTCGCAAGTCGCTGAGCAGACGCAGGATCTGCATTTGCACAGTAACGTCCAGCGCGGTGGTCGGCTCGTCGGCAATCAGCAGCGACGGCTCAGGTGCCAACGCTACAGCGATCATCGCGCGCTGACGCATGCCGCCGGAAAATTCGTGCGGATAGTTGTGAATACGGTTTTGTGGATCGGGGATACCGACCTGACGCAGCAGTTCTTTGGCATCTTCCCGTGCTTGTGCGCGGCTGGCACCGAAATGACGGCGGCGGCTTTCAGCAATTTGCTCGCCAATGGTCATCACCGGGTTGAGGTGGCTGGCCGGGTTCTGGAAAATCATCCCCATTTCACGCCCGCGCACCGCCGACATTTGCGTGTCGCTTAACGACAACAGGTCGCGGCCTCCCAGCCGCACTTCGCCGCCGGTAATGGCTAACCCCTGACCAGGCAACAGACGCATCAATGCCCGACAGGTTACCGTCTTTCCTGAACCGCTCTCACCGACCAGACCGAGCATCTCGCCGGCATTCAGCGTAAACGAAACTTTATCGACCAGCGCGATATCCGGCTCGCGGGTAATAGTCAGTTCTGAGACTGTCAGCAGTGTCATACGCGCGCTCCCAGTTTATCGCCAAGGCCATCGGCCAGCAGGCTGAAGCCCATCGCCAGCAGCACAATCGCCAGCCCCGGAAAGGTGGTTATCCACCACGCAGTAGTGATAAAGCTCTGCCCTTCCGCCACCATCACGCCCCACTCCGCCGTGGGTGGCTGCACACCCAGCCCAAGGTAGCTGACCGCCGCGCCATTCAGCAGCACCAGCACACAGTCAGACATGGAGAACACCAGCGCGCCAGTGATGGCGTTCGGCAACAGATGGCGGAACAGAATGCGCGCGTGGCTGTAGCCAAGGCTACGTGCCGCGACAATAAAATCCCGCTGTTTTAGCGTCAGCACCTGCGCCCTTACTAACCGGGCGTAAGAGACCCAGCCGACCATCGCCATCGCAATATAGAAACTGCCCAGCCCCGGCCCGAGGATGGCGATGATCGCCAGCATCAATACCAGAAAAGGAAACGCCAGCACGATGTCAATCAGCCGCATAATGGCCGCATCCACCACGCCGCCGAGATAACCGGACAGCGCACCGAGTGTAGTACCAAGCAAAAATGGGAAGATAACCCCCAGCAGGCAGATTTGTAGATCCACCCGCGCGCCCCACAGCACGCGCGAGAAGATATCGCGACCAAAGTTATCGGTACCGAACAGGTGCGCACCGCCGGGGGAAAGCAGGCTCGATGTGGCGTCCTGCGTAATGGGATCAAACGGTGCCAGCCACGGCGCAAACAGGGCGATACACAGCCACAGACAGACAATCACTATCCCGGCGCGCAACGCGTGCTGGCGAGGGATCGCCCGGCGACGTAACCCGGAAATCACGCTGAGCGCACTCATAATTTCACCCTCGGATCCAGCGCCACGGTCAGCACATCAGCCAGCAGGTTGACGACCACGGTCGCCAGCGCAAACACCATCACCACGCCCTGCACCACCATGTAGTCGCGGCTAAAAATCGCCTTCACCAGCAACTGGCCCAGCCCCGGAATGGCAAATACACTCTCAATCACCACGGTGCTACCGATCAGCCAGCCAATATTCACCGCCAGCAGGTTCAGGGTCGGCACCAATGAGTTGGGCAACACGTGACGCCAGAAGATACGGTTTTCACGCTGCCCCCGCGCCCTGGCCGCCACGACATAATCACTGCTCATCTCCATCAGCAGGCTGGCGCGCAGGTTGCGGATTAATACCGCCGCCAGCGCCAGTGCGACCGTCAGGCACGGCAGCACCATATGGTGCAATTGGTCGGCAAAACCGCTACCGTAACCGGAGACCGGGAACCAACCGAGCACCACGCTAAAAATGATGATCATCATGATGCCGAGCCAGAACGCCGGAAACCCTAACCCGGCAGTGGTGAACAGACGGATCAGTTGATCCGCCAACCGCCCGCGCTGCCGTGCCGCCAGCGAGGCCAGCGGAATGGTCAGGATCACTGCCAGCAGCACGCTGCCAAACACTAGCCACAATGTCGGTTCAAGCCGTGAGTTAATCAGCTTCAGGGTATCAACGTGGTAGACAATCGATTTGCCCAGCTCCCCCTGTAATAAATTGCGCAGAAAGTAGCCGTACTGCACCCATAACGGTTCATCAAGACCGAACTGCGCACGGATACGCGCCAGTGCTTCTGGCGTACTGTGTACGCCAAGCAGAATACGCGCCGGATCGCCGGGGATTGCCCGTACCATTGCGAAGGTGATGATGCTGATCCCAAGCAGTACGGGCAGCAATTGCAAAGGTCGAAATAACAGAAAACGGTAACGATGCATCAGCGAACTCCCATGGTGCATACAGTGGTGAAGGGTTAAAAAATCGCTCCGCCACAGTGCAGCCCTGTGTCATCAATTTGCGCCTGGTCAGCCTTATCGGGCGTTTTCTTTACGCTAACGACATCATTCAGGGCTGGGTAGTTAGCAAAAATACTAGTTTTACCTTTCCAGCAGGACGGCACCGGAATTGCATGCCTTGGCAAAGCCACGGGAAAATTGCACACACTGTACCCGTGGCATGGCACCGTTTACTTTGGGGGAGTTCATTATGCGCATTGATATCGAAAGCCCTGGTGCAACCAACGCCACCAGGCTTGAAGAGGCTTTTGCCGGGCTGTTCGCCCGGACGCAGGCGTTGGGTTTTGATGCGGTGATTTACGACTACACGCCGGTGCCGCGTTCGCTGGAAGGCGTGCTGATTACGCCGTCGCTGCTGGAGATGCGCAATGTACCGGATGATATGCGTCGGCTGTGGTGCGAGCGTGGCTACTATCAGGTCGATCCGGTTCAGCATTTTGCGCTGGAGAGTTGTGCGCCGTTCGTCTGGTCTTATCAACGTCCGGATCGCAGTGCATTGCACGGGCGACTGGATGAGCACGCGCAAGAAGTGACGCACTACATGCGCGATAACAATATGCCCTGCGGCGCCACCGTGCCGCTGCATCTGCCCAATGGCGGCTTTGTCACGCTAACCGGCATTGTGACTGACCAGCGGGAAGAGCGGGATATCAGCGAAACGCTGGCGCAGTTGACCTTTCTGGCGCACCGCTTTCAGGAGTCGGCGTTCCCGCTGTTTGACGCCTCAATGCTTACCTGCCGCCATGTCAAACTGAGCAACCGCGAGCGCGAATGTCTGGCGTGGTCCGCCGAAGGGCTGACGGCGAAAGAGATTGCCCGCAAGCTGCACCGCTCGGTCGCGACTGTCACGCTGCATCTGAATACAGCGGCGAAAAAGCTCGGCGCGACCAACCGCGTGCAGGCGGTTGTCCGGGCGTTGCATTACCGTTTGCTGGACAGTTAATAACTAGCATTTTTGCTAGTGTTCAGTGCAAGCAGTGACGTTCTAACCTGAAAGCCACTTCACTTAACAGGGTAAACGTCACTCATGTACACCATTCGAGAAGGCTATGTCCCTTTCCGGGGATATCAGACCTGGTTTCGCATCTGCGGCGATCTGCACAGCGGCCAGACGCCGTTGGTGGTCGCGCACGGTGGCCCCGGCTGCACTCACGATTATGTTGATGCGTTCAAAGATATCGCCGAGACCGGGCGCGCCGTGATCCACTACGATCAACTAGGTAACGGTCGTTCCACCCATCTGCCGGAGAAAAGCCCCGATTTCTGGCAGCCCTCGCTGTTTCTCGACGAACTGAATCATCTACTGCAAGCGCTGGAGATTGCCGACAACTACGCGCTGCTGGGGCAATCCTGGGGCGGAATGCTGGCAGCCGAACATGCGGTCACCCAGCCGCAAGGGTTGAAAGCGATGATTATCGCCAACTCACCGGCCTCAATGGCGCTGTGGCTGGAAGGCGCGGCGAAACTGCGCGCGCAGCTTCCACCGGACGTTCAGCAGACACTGCTGGCACACGAAGCGGCAGGCACGCTGGACAGCGCTGAATACAAAGCGGCCAGCCAGGTATTTTACCAGCGTCATGTCTGTCGGCTCTCACCCTGGCCCCCGGAAGTGCAGCGCACCTTTGACGCCATGGACGCCGACCCGACGGTATATCACGCGATGAACGGCCCGACGGAATTCCACGTTATCGGCAGCATGAAAGAATGGACGATTATCGACCGTTTGCCACAAGTCCGCGTGCCCACATTGCTGATTTCTGGTCGCTATGATGAAGCAACACCCGAGGTGGTGCAGCCGTTTATGGACAACATTACCGGTGCACAATGGGTAATTTTCGAATCCTCCAGCCATATGCCTCATGTAGAAGAACGGTCATTGTGTATGCAGACCGTCAGTGATTTTTTGACGCAGTATTGTTAATGGTTGCTAACACCAGGTAGGTTGTATCAAGTGGATGGTATCAGGTAGATAGTGTTTGTACGCTTAAGCGCCGTAAGGCGCTTAGTTCATTCCTTATGAGAAAAAGCAAACAGAGATGAGAGCCAATAAGCAAGGTATGCTGTTCGCGGTGTCAGGGTTAGCAATCACCGGCGGTGTCATGGCGAGTATCTCAATAAATTACCGCCCTCTTCTCTTTATTCGATGACGAGTTGCCCCCCCATCCATACGTCGTAATACTCACCTACCCAGGTGGCAGCTACACGGAATTATTTACGCGTATTATCATAACCCCCGAAATTTTTTCTGCTGTGATTTTATGTCTCGATACCCCGTCTAAAAGTAATACCTGATGGCAATAATCTTTTACTTTCTACTCGTGGTTATTTTCAGATAATACTTATAGACTGGAATATCTTACCCACAGATTACATTAAAATAATTAATGAATATTAATCTTTCCTCAATATTAGGGTCGTGATTAATGCTGGACGTTAAAACAATTTTTTTACTTATTGTTGTCATTAACTTCACTTTTGGGATAACAATTTCATTAGCATCAGCCTCAGAGCGAAAATCCGGGTTATATCATGTCTCTTTCGCTAATATCGCACATGGTACTGGATATCTCCTGTTCATTACCGCCGCGAGTTACGGTAGCCTGTTCGTTTGGGCAGGCGAAACCTGTATTGCAATCAGTATTTCCTTGTGGATGGCAGGGATTTATAAATTTCTAAAAATCCCGCCGCCATCAAAAATTCAACTGCTCCTGGTTTTGTATGTGACGCTGGTTTCATTTCTTTATAAAGACAGTAAAGATGCCCGCATTATTTATAACTCATCGGCTTATGTCTGCATTGAGCTAATGACTACCTATGCGCTCTTGCGCTTCTGGCGTCAGATTAAAGGACGAGGGAAATATTTGGTCCTTATTTCTATTCTGACTAATATGGTGATACTGACGTATCGCGTCTTTTTTGCTTTATTACGCTCACAAGATATAAAAGGTCTCTACTCAGGAGATATATCGCAGATGGTGCTATATGTCTCGGTTTTAATTACAGTGATTTGTTTTTCTGTTGGTTTTGTTCTTATGACGAAGGAGCGGACAGATTACTTAAACATGGAGTTAATCCTAAAAGACGGATTAACTGGCCTTTGGAACCGGCGTAAGATTGATGAAGTCGCGACTTATGAAATGGGCCGTCTGAAGCGATATGGCACACCAGTGGCGCTGGCGATCATCGATATTGATAATTTTAAACAGGTTAACGATATCTACGGGCATGTTGTTGGCGATCAGATATTAATTAAAATATCAGCCGTGTGCAGGGCTCAATTGCGGGATACAGATATTATCGGGCGATGGGGCGGAGAAGAACTGGTGATCATATTCCCCAATACTGGGCTTTCCGGGGTGCACGATATCGCCAACCGCTTATGTCATGCTGTGAATCATGAGGTGTCTTTGCCTGACAGAACACTGAGTGTAAGTATTGGTTTATCTCTTTGTCTAAGCACGGACACATGGAGTAGCTGGTTTGATCGTGCTGACAGTGCTTTGTATGATGCGAAAATAACAGGGAAAAATAAGGCATTATTTGATGCTCCGATTCAATTTGAAAAGGGTGCACCTGCAATTATTTGGTCTGATAAATTATCAACGGGGCTAAATGATATTGATGGTGACCATGTTAATCTTATCAACCTCACTAACGAATGGGCCACTTATGCCCACCGGGATTACAATAAAGCGCAGTTACTGAATTATATTGCGCGGCTGCGGGAAGCCATGTTAGCTCACTTCATTCTTGAGGAAAAATCGATCTCATCAGATAGAGCGTCGCCAGACAGAGCTGAACATCACCAACAGCACAAAAGCCTGATTGATCGACTAGATTATCTGGTTGATTTGTTCTCAAGAGGAAATCTGGAGCTTGATGCTATTTCACAGTTTCTGGTCTATGAGCTCTGTATCGAACATATTCTGACGGAAGATAAAAAAGTTTTTGATGAAGCCTAACCTGGCTGTCGAAACAGCCTGTACGCGTGGATACATCGTGACAATATCCCCACGCGTATAGGGCAGTTAACGGCCTTTCCTGACACTAAAATGATCTCAGACTTTCTTTAGAAAATTGATCGGGACGATCGAACAGGATTTAATCTGCTTTATTGTACAGCCCGACATGCTCCGGCACCCGGTATTATCACCAAAGCACAGGCGCTTTATACAATAACGCATGATCAAGCACGCTTAATCAGCCCGGCAACCCCCATACCACCCAACATCGCCAGGGTAAAAATTATCCCCTTGGTATAACCTGCGCCCACCAGTACCAGCGCCGGTCCGGGGCAAATGCCAGCAATCCCCCACCCTGCGCCGAAAAGCAGTGCGCCGGTGATGAGCGGGCCGTCAATTGTTTTACTTTTTGGTAAGGCCATATCCATGCCGAGAAGCGCCGTTTTCCGTCGTTTTGCCAGTGAAAAACCAACAATGCCGACGGCGATAGCCCCCACCATTACAAACAGTAGTGACGGATCCCAGGCGGCGGATAAATTCAGAAAACCCAACACCTTTTCCGGGTTAGCCATTCCGCTAATCAGTAACCCAAATCCAAAGATCAGGCCGGAGAAAAAAGACACCAGAAGAGTCATCGTCTTATCCTTACTACTGAAAATAGCCGATTAATGTGGCGGTCGCGAAACCCACCACCATAAAAACCAGGGTGGCGACCAGCGAACGAATGGAAAAACGGGACAACCCGCAAACACCATGTCCACTGGTGCATCCCGAACCCAGCCGGGTTCCCACCCCCACCAGAAAACCGGCCAGCAGTAACCCGGGTGTGGACGTGTTGAGCACAACGTCGGGATGATGGAAGAACACGGTATACAACAGCGGAGCGAGGATAAGACCGGCAAGAAACGCCAGCCGCCATTTCTCGATTATCTTTCCTTTTCCGGGCAACACACCGGCCAGAATCCCACTGATGCCGGCGATTCTGCCGCAAAAAAGAATCAGCACACTGGCGGCGATACCAATCAGCAAACCGCCGCTTAAACTGGGCAATGGCGTGAATTGTTCAAGATTGATCATGATGTTTTACTCATCCTCTGCCTGCGGGCAGTACAGGGTATACAGCGTGTTGAGCAGTGAAAGCACCCGTTCATCTTCGATGCGGTAAAAAATCTGTTTGCCTTCCCGCCGTGTCGCTACCAGGTTCAGCCGCCGCATCACGCCTAACTGTTGCGATAAAGTGGGTTGATGTATGCCCAATCGCTCCTCTAACTGAGCTACGCAGGCTTCCCCGCGGGTAAGCTGGCACATCAACAGTAAGCGGTCATCGTTAGCAAGCCCACGCAGCACATCCGCCGCCGCCTGAGCTGCCTTTCTCATGTCGTCGGGTAACGTCTGATCGCCAGTTTGTAGCATAGCTGACACCTCATTAATATACAATTATATATAATATAGTTTGATTTAATATGATTTCAACCGTGGTGACCTTCTGTCATGACGGTTGCACGCCGTGATAGCGGTCACGCCCTCACCAATCTATTCACAATGATAACAGCCCAAACGCACGACCTTGACCCATGACAAGGCGACCAGTCACCCAGCCTCTTTATAATCAGGCCCGTTTGTCTTCTCACTGGTGTGAATGTATGGCTTATCAGCTTAACCTTAACTGGCCCGAATTTTTAGAAAAATACTGGCAGAAACAACCTGTTGTGTTAAAAAATGCCTTCCCGAATTTTGTTGACCCGATTACGCCGGATGAGCTGGCGGGTCTGGCGATGGAGCCGGAAGTCGATAGCCGCATCGTCAGCCATGTGAATGACCAATGGCAGGCATGGAACGGCCCGTTTGAGCAGTTTGATCACTTAGGGGAAACCGGCTGGTCATTGTTGGCGCAGGCGGTTAACCACTGGCATGCACCGTCTGCCGAGCTGGTGCGCCCGTTTCGTGTCCTGCCGGACTGGCGTTTAGACGATTTGATGATCTCCTTTTCTGTACCGGGTGGCGGCGTTGGCCCGCATATTGACCAGTACGATGTGTTTATTATTCAGGGGATGGGCCGCCGCCGCTGGCGGGTCGGTGATAAATTGCCGATGCGCCAGTTCTGCCCGCATCCTGCACTGCTGCACGTTGATCCGCTCACGCCAATTATTGAAGAAGAGCTTGAACCGGGCGACATCTTATATATTCCGCCGGGTTTCCCGCACGATGGCTTCACCTTCGAAACCACACTCAACTACTCGGTTGGTTTCCGTGGGCCGAATGGTAGAGATTTGATCAGCAGCTTTGCAGACTATGCGCTGGAACACGACCTCGGCAGCGAGCACTACAGCGACCCAGACTTAACCTGCCGGGAACACCCAGGCCGGGTGGAAGAGTATGAACTTGATCGCCTGCGTAACATGATGATTGAGGTGATCAATCAGCCGGAAGCGTTTAAACAGTGGTTTGGTCGCTTTGCGAGCACACCACGCCACGAGTTGGATATCGCACCAGCGGAACCACTCTACGAACCGGATGAGATTGCCGATGCCCTGCAGGCCGGTGAAGTACTGACCCGCTTAAACGGACTACGGGTACTGCATATTGGGAACCATTTTTTCATTAATAGTGAAGAACTGGATACCGTCGCCCCGGATGCAGCCGATGCCTTGTGCCGTTACACCACTATCGGTAAAAAAGAACTGGGTGACGCGCTGCACAACCCGGCTTTCGTGGCGGAATTAACCGGACTGATCAATCAGGGTTACTGGTTCTTCGACGACGACATCGCAGACGACGACTAATATGTACTAGTCGCGACCAGATCTGGCACTTTATACGGCACAAAGCTGACAGGCAGCTTTGTGCCAAGCGGACATTACTATCGATAATATGTAATTTTCACCGAAGAGCAGAACATACCCCGTTGACACCATGCAATGAATGATCTGATACATAGGCGAAAAATTGATAAGCTATTTTCAGTAAAAGTAACAAATCCTGTTTCTGCTTTGGAAAGTTGAAACGCTAATGATTAA